>NZ_BAAGZI010000005.1:29980-47131 GCF_054778695.1 Actinocorallia lasiicapitis | reverse complement strand
CGCCGGGCTGGGCCGGGTCGGCGGGCGGGGCCCAGGAGGGGGGCGGGTCGGCGGGCTGGTCCTGGGGAGGGTTCCAGCCCTGGGCGGGTGGGGGCTCTGAGCTCGCAGGTGGCACCGCCGGGTCTTGACCCGGAGGCTGCCAGTTCTGGTCCTGACTCATTTACCGCACCACCCCTAAAGAACGCCTGTACCTGCGCGAAACCCTATGTTTGACCCGTTAGATCAGTAAAGCGGGCCCTGAGTTCGCGCGTACGGGCCAGGGCCTGGCGGATCCGGGGATCGCCGACGGTCTACTCTCTCCCGTGTGCGCGACTACTACGGCTCCTACGTCCTCGTCGCCGTCCTGTTCGTCATCGGTGGCGGAATCGTCGCGGGCGGCCTGACGGCCAACCGCCTGCTGCGGCCCTCGCGGCCCACCCGCGAGAAGCTCCTGACCTACGAGTGCGGTATCGACCCGGTGGGGGAGGGGTGGGCCCAGTCGTATGTGCGTTACTACGTCTTCACCTACCTGTACGTCGTGTTCGCGGTGGACGCGGTGTTCCTGTTCCCCTGGGCGACCATCTTCAGTGCCCAGGGTTACGGAGGTGTGACCCTCGGGGAGATGTTCGTGTTTCTCGGGTTCCTCGCCGTGGGGCTGCTGTACGCGTACAAGAAGGGAGTGCTGACGTGGGTGTAGTCGACCTTCCGGAACCGACGATCGGCCCGCTGTCGAAGGTCGCGCCGAAACCGGTCAAGTTCGTGCTGAACTGGGGCCGCCGGTACTCGCTGTGGGTGTTCAACTTCGGGCTGGCGTGCTGCGCGATCGAGTTCATCGCGACGTCGATGGCCCGGCACGACTTCATCCGCCTCGGCGTGATCCCGTTCGCCCCCGGGCCCCGGCAGGCCGACCTGATGGTCGTGTCCGGGACGGTCAGCGACAAGATGGCTCCGGCCGTCAAGCGGCTGTACGAGCAGATGCCGGAGCCGAAGTACGTGATCTCGTTCGGGTCGTGCGCGAACTGCGGCGGCCCCTACTGGGACTCCTACTGCGTGACCAAGGGCGTCGACCAGCTCATCCCCGTCGACGTGTACGTGCCGGGCTGCCCGCCGCGCCCGGAGGCGCTGCTGCACGGGATCGTCCGGCTGCAGGAGCAGATCGCGAACGAGTCGCTGGCCGACCGTTACGGCGAGACCGTGGCGCCCGCGCCGTCGGTCTGGGAGTACCACCCGACCGTGCTGACCCGCCCCCTCCAGCCCGCCCCGGCCCCACCGGCCGCCCAGGCCGCACCGGCCGCGCCACGCAAGGACACCTCCATCATCGACAACTCGATCGTGCCGGGGTTCGGCGATGACGACTGAGGAACTGGCCGCCGCGTGGGCGGATCGCTTCGGCGAGCAGGCCGAGCTCGGCGAGGCGTTCGGCGAGCTGACCGTCGACGTCCCCGCCGCCCGCTGGCTGGACGCCCTGACCTACGCCCGCGACGACCTGGCCTGCGCGTTCTTCGACTTCCTGACGGGGGTCGACGAGCTCGAGGACGGTTTCCGGATCGTCGTGCACGTCTTCAGCCCGGACGGCCCCCACCATCTCCTCGTCCGCACCCTGGTCCCGCGTGACGCTCCGGTGCTCCCGTCCGCTGTCGGGGTGTACCGGGGCGCGAACTGGCATGAGCGGGAGACCTTCGAGATGTTCGGTGTGGTGTTCGACGGTCATCCCGATCTGAAGCCGCTGCTGCTTCCGGACGGTTTCGAGGGCAACCCGCTGCGCAAGGACTTCGTCCTGGCCGCGCGGGTCGCGAAGCCGTGGCCGGGGGCGAAGGAGCCGGGTGAGGGCGGCGAGCACGGCGCGCCGTCGCGCCGTAAGAACCTGCCCCCTGGTGTTCCGGCGGGTTGGGGGCCGAATGCGTGACGTCATCGCGCTGGCCTTGGTCGCGGTGGCGTTCCTGACGCTGCCGCTGCTGATCGGCCAGGCCGAGCACAAGGTCATGGCGCACATGCAGGGCCGGCTGGGCCCGATGTACGCGGGTGGTTTCCACGGCTGGGCGCAGCTGGTGGCGGACGGCGTGAAGTTCGCGCAGAAGGAGGACGTCGTCCCGGCGGCCGCCGACCGGCGGATCTTCCTGCTGGCGCCGGGTGTGGCGCTGGTGCCGTATCTGGTGGTCCTGGGCGTGATCCCGGTGGGTCCTGGCCAGGTGGCGGTCGATCTGTCGCTGGGGTTGTTCTTCGCGCTGGCCGTGATGGGTGTCGGCGTGATCGGTTCGATCATGGCGGGCTGGGCGTCGGCCAACAAGTACTCGCTGCTCGGCGGGATGCGGGTGGCGGCGCAGCTCGTCTCCTATGAGCTGCCGATGGTGTTCGCGGCGGCGTCGGTGGCGATGGCCGCGGGCACCTTGAGCCTCAGCGGGATCGTCGGGGAGTGGCGGTGGTGGTGGCTGCTGTGGCAGGCGCCGGCCGCGGTCGTGTTCTTCGTGGCGGGCCTGGCGGAGCTGAAGCGTCCGCCGTTCGACATGCCCGTCGCCGACTCGGAGATCATCTTCGGTCCGTACACCGAGTACGGGGGGCTGCGGTTCGCGTTCTTCCTGCTCGCCGAGTACGCCGGGATCCTGGTGCTCTGCGGGCTGACGACCGTGATGTTCCTGGGCGGCTGGAAGGGCCCGTTCCTCGACGGCTTCTGGTGGACCCTCATCAAGATCTTCCTGCTGGCGTTCCTCGTGATCTGGTTCCGGGTCGCGTTCCCGCGGATGCGCGAGGACCAGCTCCAGAAGCTGGCGTGGGCGTATCTGGTGCCGATCGCGCTGGCGCAGCTCGCGCTGACCGGAGTCGTGAAGGTGGCCATCTCATGAAGCTGGGCAAGGGCCTGGCCAAGGGCCTCGCCGTGACGTTGCGGACCATGACCAAACGGACCGTGACCCGCCAGTACCCGGAGGTCGCGCCGGATCTGCCGCCGCGCTCCCGCGGCGTGATCGCGCTGTTCGAGGAGAACTGCACGGTCTGCATGTTGTGCGCCAGGGAGTGCCCCGACTGGTGCATCTACATCGACTCCCACAAGGAGACGATGCCGCAGGAGGGCACGGCGCGCGCCCGGTCGAGGAACGTCCTGGACCGGTTCGCGATCGACTACTCGCTCTGCATGTACTGCGGCATCTGCATCGAGGTGTGCCCGTTCGACGCGCTGTTCTGGTCGCCGGAGTTCGAGTACGCCGCCTACGACATCAGTGAGCTGACCCACGAGAAGGAGCGGCTGCGCGAGTGGATGTGGACGGTCCCACCGCCGCAGCCACCTGAGCTGAACGCCGAGCCGCCGAAGGAGCTCCGGTGACCGCGCAGGAGATCGTTTTCACCGCGCTGGGGGTGCTGGCCGTCGGGTCGGCGGTCCTCGTCGTGACGACGAAGCAGCTCGTCCACGCGGCGCTCTGGCTGGTCGCGACGTTCGGCGCGCTCGCCGGGATGTACCTGGTGCTGACGGCCGAGTTCGTGGCGTGGGTGCAGGTGCTCATCTATGTGGGCGCGATCGTGGTGCTGCTGCTGTTCGGGATCATGCTGACGCGCGCGCCGATCGGCCCGTCCACCGAACTGGACTCGGGCAACCGGCTGGCGGCGCTCGGCGTCGCGGGCGCGACGGCCGCCGTCCTGGTGACCCTGCTGGTCCGTGGCTTCAAGGACGCGAAGATCGAGCTGGACCCCCAGGCCGGGACGGGCGCGGCGCTCGGCGAGGCCCTGTTCCGCAACTGGGTGCTCCCGTTCGAGATCCTGTCGGTGCTGCTGCTCGCGGCGCTGATCGGGGCGATCGTGCTGTCGCGCGGCGGAGGTGACCGTTAGATGCACGTCCTCTACCCGGTGGTGGTGTCCGCCCTGCTGTTCTCCGTGGGGATCTACGGGGTGCTGGCCCGCCGCAACGCGATCCTCGTGCTGATGGCGGCGGAGCTGATGCTCAACGCCGTCAACCTCAACCTCGTCGCCTTCGACGTCTGGCTCCGGGACCGGCTGCACGGCGGCCAGGTCCTCACCCTGTTCACGATCGTCATCGCGGCCGCCGAGGTCGGGCTCGGGCTGGCGATCGTGCTGCTGCTGTTCCGCAATCGCCGCACCATCGACGTCGACCGCCAGGACACCCTGCGTGAACGGGATGACCTGAGCGCATCGGAGGAGGTCGCATGATCGTCCTCGCGGCGCAGGCCGTCCTGCTGCCTTTCCTCGGCGCCGTCCTCGGCCTGCTGGCCGGGCCCCGGATCACCCGCCTGATGACCCTCAACGGCTCGGCCGACGGGAAACCGGGCGGCGGGGCGCGCGGCGCGCTCGGCCCCGTTCTCTGCGCGGTGCTGCCGACCGCGGCGATGACCATGCTGACCGTGGTGATCGGGCTGGCCGCCTGGCGCGACCCCGCCACCAGGACCGGAGTCCTGACCACGATCCCGACGGGCGGACCGCCGATCACGGTCGGGCTGACCGTCGACGGGCTGTCGGCGCTGCTCGGCGTCCTCGTCGGCGCGGTGGCGCTGGCCGTCCAGGTGTACTCGGTCGCCTACATGCGGGACGAGCCGCGCTACTCCTCCTACGCGTCGTTCGTGTCGCTGTTCACGGCGGCGATGCTGCTGGTGATCTTCGCGCGCGACCTGCTGGTGATGTACGTCGGCTGGGAGGTCATGGGCGTCTGCTCGTACTTCCTGATCGGCCACCACTGGGAGAACCTCGACAACGCGCGGGCCGCCGTCAAGGCGTTCCTGGTGACGCGGGTCGGGGACGCCGGGTTCCTGCTCGGCGTCATCGTGCTGGGGATCGGGGCGGGCAGTTTCGACATCCCGACCGTCCTGGCGAAGGTCGGGGAGCTGCCGCACACCACGGTCGTCGTCGCGGCGCTGCTGCTGCTCTGCGGGGTCGCCGGGAAGAGCGCCCAGTTCCCGCTGCACACCTGGCTGCCCGACGCGATGGCGGGCCCCACCCCGATCAGCGCGCTGATCCACGCCGCCACCATGGTCGCCGCCGGGATCTATCTCGTCGCACGGCTCTACCCGGTGTTCCTGGCGGCGCCCGTCGCGCTGACGGTCCTCGGCGTCCTGGCCGCGATCTCCATGGTGGGCGCGGCGCTCGCCGCCCTCGCCCAGGACGACCTCAAACGGGTCCTCGCCTACTCGACGATCAGCCAGCTCGCCTATATGGCGGCGGGCCTGGCCGTCGGGGCGAAGAGCGCGGCGATCTTCCATCTGGTCGCGCACGGCGCGTTCAAGGCGCTGCTGTTCCTGGCGGCCGGCTGCGTGATCCACGCCGTCGGCACCAACCTGCTCGGCGGGATGGGCGGGCTGCGCCGCGCCATGCCCGTCACGTTCGTCTGCATGACGATCGGGTACGCGGCCCTCGTCGGGCTGCCGCCGTTCTCCGGCTTCTTCTCCAAGGACGCGATCATCGAAGGCGCCCAGGAGCTGGCGTTCAATGGCGGCGAACAGCACCGCGGCTGGTTCGCCTACGAACCGTTCGACGGCGCGGGGCTCGCGGTCCAGCCCGGCTGGGCCGCCTGGCTGATCTACCTGGCGATGCTGGTGACGGTCTTCCTGACCGCCGCCTACGCGCTGCGCGCCTGGCTGATGACCTTCTTCGGCGCCCCGCGGGCCGCCGCCCACGAAGCCCCGCCGCTGATGCGCTGGCCGCTGGTGCTCCTCGCGATCCCCGCGGCCGGGCTCGGCTTCTTCGGCCTCGGCGCCGACGAGCTCCGCCCCCACCTCGGCACCGCCGCGATGTCGCTGCTGTTCGCCGCCGCCGGGGCCGCCGTCACCTATCTGACCTGGCGCGACGACCCCGAAGCCGATCCGGCCCGGCGGCTCGGCCGCTTCCGTCCCGTCCTCGCGAACGCGTTCTACGTCGACACGTTCTACGACCTGACCGTGGTCCGGCCGGTGCGGGCGCTGGCCCGCGGCGTCCGCGGCTTCGACACCCACGTGGTGGACGGGGCCGTCGAAGGGACCGTCCCGCTGCTGCGGCGGCTCGGCGCGCTCGCGCGGATCCCCCAGTCGGGCAACGCCCAGACCTACCTGACCGGCGTCCTCGCCGGAGCGGTCTTCCTCGTCCTCGCGGTGGTGACGCTGACATGAGCGCGATCCTGCTCCTCCTGACCCTCGTCGCGGCGCTCGCCGTGCCACTGGTGCGCGGCAACCCCGTCAGGTTCGGGCTCTGGACGTCGGGCGCGCTGCTGGCCTGGACCGTCCTGATGGGCTCGACGTTCGACTACGGCGCGTCCCAGCGGATGCAGCACGCGACCGACTGGTCGTGGATCCCCGCGCTCGGCGTCCGGTTCCATCTCGGCGTCGACGGGGTGTCGCTGCCGCTGGTCGTGCTGACCGCCCTGCTCACCTTCCTGTGCTTCGTGTACCTCGGGAAACAGGACACGGCCGAGCCCGCCCTGCTGACGGCGCTGCTGCTGCTCCTGCAGTTCGGGATGCTCGGCACGTTCCTCTCCCTCGACCTGCTGCTGTTCTTCGTGTTCTTCGAGGTCGTCCTGCTGCCGATGTACGTGATCATCGCGCGGTGGGGCGGGCCCGGACGGCGGCACGCGTCCTACAAGTTCATCCTGTACACGCTGGTCGGCTCCGGGTTCCTGCTGGTCGGCCTGCTGCTGATCGGCGTCAACGCCGGCACCCTCGACATGGTCGAACTGGCCGAACGGCACGGGTTCGGGCTCTCCCACGGCGTCCAGGTCGCGGCGTTCCTGTTCCTCGGGATCGGGCTCGCGGTCAAGGCCCCGATGTGGCCGCTGCACACCTGGCTGCCCGACGCCCACACCGAGGCGCCGACCGTCGGGTCGGTGCTGCTGGCCGGGGTGCTGCTCAAGATGGGCACCTACGGGTTCGTCCGGATCGGGCTGCCCGCCCTGCCCGAAGGCGCGCAGGTGTGGGCGCCGTGGCTCGG
Source organism: Actinocorallia lasiicapitis (assembly GCF_054778695.1). NCBI lineage: Bacteria > Bacillati > Actinomycetota > Actinomycetes > Streptosporangiales > Thermomonosporaceae > Actinocorallia > Actinocorallia lasiicapitis. The sequence goes on along the minus strand of NZ_BAAGZI010000005.1, from coordinate 40,258 downwards.
CTGCCTCGCCGTCGTCGGGATCGTCTACGGGGCGCTCGCCTGCCTCGCCCAGACCGAACTCAAACGCATGATCGCCTACTCGTCGGTCGGGCACATGGGGTTCGTGCTGCTCGGCATCGCCACCCTGACGCCCATCGGCGTCAACGCCGCCCTGTTCGGCAACATCGCCCACGGACTGATCACCGGACTGCTGTTCTTCCTCGCCGGCTCCGTCAAGGACCGGTACGGCACCGGGCAGCTCGACGAGATCGGCGGCGGGATGTTCGGCCGCGCGCCACGGCTCGGCTCCGTGCTGGCGTTCGCGTGCGTCGCGTCGCTCGGGCTGCCAGGGCTCGCCGGGTTCTGGGGCGAGATGCTGGCGCTGGCCGGCTCGTACAAGCCGTCCTCGGGGCTGCCCCGGGAGACCTTCGTGACGTTCATGGGCGTCGCCGCCGTCGGCGCGGTCCTCACCGCCGCCTACTTCCTGCGACTGCTCAAGAAGATCACCCAGGGGCCGCCGTCCGGCGGGGCCCTCACGGACGTCCGGCCGCTGGAGTGGGCCGCCTGGACCCCGTTGATCGTGCTGATCCTGCTGGTGGGGCTCTGGCCCAAGACCCTGCTCGCCCTGACGGACGCTCCCGTCCGCGCGCTGATCGGAGCCGGCTGATGAGCGTCATCCAGGAGATCGACTACACGGCCGTCGGGCCGGTGCTGGTGGTCGCGCTCGGCGCGATCGCGCTGCTGCTCGCCGACCTGTTCGACGTCGGACGGCGCGTGCTGGGCTGGGCCGCGGCGGGGCTGCTGGCCGTCGCGCTCGGCACGGTGTTCGCGCTCGTGCCCGGCGACGACCGCGCCACCTTCTGCGTGCCCGCGACCCTCGCCACCGAAGGGCCCGCCGCCTGCTCCTACGTCGCCGACGGGTTCACCCTCGTGTTCCAGGGGATCGTCCTGGCGGCCGCCCTCGTCGTCGTGCTGATGTCGATGAGCGAGGTGGCGCGGCTGTCGCTGCCCGTGGGGGAGTACTACTTCCTGCTGTTCTGCTCGATCGCCGGGGTGCTCGCGCTGGTCGCCGCCCGCGACCTGGTGATCCTCGTGGTCGGCCTCGAAACGCTCTCGCTGCCGGTGTTCGCGCTGGTCGCGCTGAAACGGTACGACGGGAAGGCCACCGAGGCCGCCGTCAAACTGTTCCTGGTGTCCGTGGTGTCGGCGGCGGTGCTGCTGTTCGGGATCAGCCTCGTCTACGGGGCGACCGGATCGATGTACTTCAACCGGATCGCCCTGGTCGCGGTCTCCGGCGAGATGCAGCCGGTGCTCGCCGCCGGGATCGTCATGGTGATCGTCGGATTTGGGTTCAAGGTGGCGGCCGTGCCGTTCCACTTCTGGGCGCCCGACGTCTACCAGGGCGCGCCCCTGCCGGTGGCGGCGTTCCTGTCCGTCGTGTCGAAGGCCGGCGGGTTCGCCGGGCTGGCACTGGTCGTGATGCTGGCGTTCCCGCAGCAGGGGAAGGTGTGGGGGCCGCTGCTGGCGGTGCTCGCGGCCGTCACCATGACCGTCGGGAACGTGATGGCGCTGCGGCAGACCGACGCCGTCCGGCTGCTGGCCTGGTCATCGGTCGCCCAGTCCGGGTACATGATCGCGCCGCTGGCGGTCGGGCAGTTCCACATCAGGGACGCGGTGGCGGCGACGGCCGGGTATCTGGCCTTCTACTCGGTGATGAACCTGGGGGCGTTCGCGGTGGTCACCGGGTTCGCGGGGCGTGTGTTCCAGGGGTCGGCGGAGTACACGGAACACCCGATGGACGACAACGACAACCGGATCGGCGACTACCAGGGGATGGCGCGGGTGACGCCCTGGTACGGGGTGGCGCTCGCGTTCTTCCTGGTCTGCCTGGCGGGGCTGCCGCCGGGCGTCATGGGGCTGCTGGCGAAGATCCTGGTGTTCCGGGCGGTGCTGACCGAGCCGGTGACGTGGCTGGCGGTCGTCATGGCCGTCAACACCGCGATCGGGCTGTACTACTACCTGCGGTGGGCGGTGCGGCTGTTCGGGGCGGCGCCGTCGCGGCGGTACCAGTTGCCGTGGGAGCTGGGGCTGCGGGGGGCCGTCGCGGTGACGGCCGTCGGGGCGGTTGTGCTGTCGGTCGCGCCGCAGTTGCTGCTGCAGGCGACCCTCGCCTTGGGATGACCGGGCTTGGGATGATCGGAACGAATCGGCGACCGGCCGCGTTGTTTTCAGGTGTGAGGCCAAGGGGAGGTCTAGCACCATGAACGGCTTGAAGACGGCGCTGCTGATCGGTGCGCTGTCGGCATTGATCATGCTGGTGGGGTGGGGGCTCGGTGGTTCCGGCGGGCTGACCATCGCGTTTCTGATCGCGCTGGTCAGTAACGGTGTCGCCTACTTCTTCAGCGACAAGATCGCGTTGCGGTCGATGCGGGCGCATCCCGTCAGCGAGGTCGAGGCGCCCGCGCTGTACGCGATGGTGCGGGAGCTGTCGAACACGGCCCGCCAGCCGATGCCGCGCCTGTACATCTCCGAGACGCCGCAGCCCAACGCGTTCGCGACGGGCCGCAATCCGCGCAACGCGGCCGTCTGCGTCACCCGCGGCATCCTGCAGATGCTGGACGAGCGGGAGCTCCGCGCCGTCATCGGCCACGAGCTGTCGCACGTCTACAACCGCGACATCCTCATCTCGTCGGTCGCGGCGGCCCTGGCGACCGTCATCACCTATCTGACGTACCTGGGGATGCTGCTGCCGGGTCGCTCCAACAACGACAACGGCCCAGGCCCCATCGGCGCGCTCCTCATGGTCTTCCTGGGCCCTCTGGCCGCGGGCGTCATCCAAATGGCCATCAGCCGCACCCGCGAATACCAGGCCGACGAATCCGGCGCCGAACTCTCCGGCGACCCCTTGGCCCTGGCCAGCGCCCTCCGCAAGATCGAAGGCGGCGTCCGAGCCATGCCCCTCCCGCAGGACCCCGCCATCGAATCCACCAGCGCCCTCATGATCGCCAACCCTTTCACCGGCGGCGGCATGGCCAAACTCTTCTCCACCCACCCCCCCACCGCCGACCGCATAGCCCGCCTAGAACGCATGGCCAACCACCCCTAGCGGGCGCTCTAGGCCGGGTCGACCGGGATGACGTAGGCGAGTTCATAGCGGTCGACCGGTACGACGATGTTCGCGGTTTCGACCGGCCGCTCGTCCGTTGTGTAGGTCCGCTGGATCACGATCACCGTCGAGCCGATCGCGGTGCCCAGCTCGCGCGCCTCGTCGGCCAGGACGGCGCGCGCCGTCACGATCTCCGTGGCCAGTCGGATCTCCACCCCGATCGCGCGCATCCGCTCGACCACCCCGCGTCCCGCGTACGGGCCGTCCTCGGGCATCATCACGTCGGTGCCGCCCGTGAGGATGAGCGGCTCCCATGACGTCGACAGCATGACCGGATCGCCGTCGGCGGTGAACACGTAGTGCGTCCGCATGACCTGGCCGCCTGGTTCGAGGGCGAGCCGATCGGCGATTTCGGGCGGGGCGGCGACCGTCTCGGACGAGGACTCCCATCCGCCGCTGCGGCTCTGGGCCGCCATGTCGGCGCGGAAGGGCGAGTCGCGGCGCTGGTCGCGGTACCAGGAGCGGGTGAGGCGGCGGAGCGGCGGCCGTTCCCGGACGTAGGTGCCCGATCCGCTACGGGAGACGACGGCCCCTTCGCCGACCAGGACGCGGACGGCGTTGACGGCGACGCCGTCCGAGACGCTGTAGGTGGCGGCGAGCTGGTGACGGGAGGGGAGTTTCGCGCCGGGCTCCAGCCTGCCGTCTCGGATCTGCTGGCGCAGGTCGTCAGCGATGCGCAGGTATGCGGGCTGGGTCACGTGTGCTCCGAAGGGTGCGCGGGTTGTGCCGAGTAGCTTGACAGGCTGAGTGCACAACCCTCAAGCTGCGTATACAGCTTACGTTCCTGTATATGCAGATCGGCGCACCGAGGTGGTCATGGAGACGCACGAGACCCTGTCGAAAGGCCCGTCGTCCGTGGCCGCCGCCCGCGCCACCGCCCGCGCGGCGCTGGCCGGAACGCCGATCGCCGACGACGCCGAGCTGGTCACTTCCGAGCTCGTCACGAACGCCCTGCGCCACGGCAGCGGCCCCGACGACGAGATCACCGTGAGAATCACTCGCCGCCTTGGGTCGGCGCGCATCGCCGTCACCGACACCGGGGCCCGCGTGTGGAACGGCCGGGTGGTCGACGCGGACGAGGCGGAGGAGTCCGGGCGCGGGCTGCTGATCGTCGCCGAGCTGGCCGCGAAACTCGGCCACGACGTGCGGGCCGGCGAGCAGACCGTCTGGGTCGAACTCGTCTGGAACGAAGCCCCCTGATCGCCGCGGCGGCGTGCGTGACAGCCCCCGAGCCGTGCGCCGCCGCGGTCCCGAACGGAAAGCGAGTCCGACCCATGAATAACGCCACAATCCCGGCCTCACTAACGCGGCTCCGGGAGATGTTCAAGGGGTGGCATATCCGGCCGTCGCGGAATGCGCGGACGTTCGTGGCGACGCGGATGGATCGGGGCGGGCTGACGTCGGATGAGCTGTATGCGGGGCTCGCGATGACCCTGGTCGAAGACACTCCGGACAAACTGCGCGAAGCGTTGGCCCAGCAGGCCGAGATCGAGGGCACGCTGTGACGGCGTTCGGGATCGTGGGCGCGGTACTGCTGGCGGGGTTCGCGCTGACGATGCTCGGCGCGCTCGTCGTCGGGGCGATCCGTGAGTTCGTCGGGCTAGGCGGGCGGCACCGGTGAACGGGCTCCCGGGCCGTGACGGCCTGACCTTCCTGCACACGGGCGCGGCAGCGGAGGCGATCGAGTCCTTGCGGAGCCACCTGCGCGAGGTGGAGTGCGAGCAGGGCGGGTTCGTGTCGTTCCCCGCGCTGAAAATCGTAGGCGCGGCGGGTGAACTGCTCGTTTCTGCGCGGCAGGGGGCGGGGCAGGTGGAGTTCCTGGCGGCCGTCACCCCCGAGCAGCGCCACCGAGACCCGCTGACCGTGATCGGGGGCATCGGTGACGTCGCCGAGGTCGCGCGGCTCGTCGAGCGGCACGTGACCGGACGCCGGACGGTCCCCGGGCACGAGCGGCCCGAGGACCCGAAGGCCTAGCGGTAGTTGGTGAACTGGAGGGCGACGTCGAGGTCCTTGCCCTTGAGCAGGGACATGACGTCCTGGAGCTCGTCCTTCTTCTTGGACGAGACGCGCAGCTCGTCGCCCTGGATCTGCGCCTTGACGCCCTTCGGACCCTCCTCGCGGATGATCTTCCCGATCTTCTTGGCGTCCTCCTGGGAGATGCCCTCCTTCAGGTTGATCACCATCTTGTAGATCTTGCCGGAGGGCTTCGGGTCGCCCGCGTCGAGGATCTTCAGCGAGAGGCCGCGCTTGATCAGCTTCTCTTTGAAGACGTCGAGGACGGCGTTGACGCGCTCCTCGCTGTTGGCCTGGATCTCGATGGTCTCGCCGGACCATCTGATGCCGGCGTCCACGTTGCGGAAGTCGAAGCGGTTGGCGACCTCCTTGGCCGCCTGGTTCAGCGCGTTGTCGGTCTCCTGCCGGTCCAGCTTGGAGACGATGTCGAACGAACTCTCGGATGCCACGGTGACGAGTCCTAACGGATTGTGACGATCTAGATGGGGTAGAGCCCCTATCGGAGGGGCTCCGACCTACCAGTCTGGCAGCCCCACCCCACCGTCCGCTCACCAAGACATCCGTTCAGGGGGATCCGGTATGTCACGCTCACTCATCTACACCGTCCCACTCTCCGTAGCCCTGGCCCTCACCGCCACCGCCTGCGGCCACGGCGACCCCACCGCCAAAGCCTCCCGAGAGGCCGCCCCCGCCAAATCCGCCGCCTCAAACGGCGTAGACGCAGCCAAAACCGCCGCCTCCGACGGCGTAGACGCAGCCAAAACCGCCGCCTCCGACGGCGTGGACACAGCCAAAACCGCCGCGTCGGACGGAGTGGACGCCGCAAAGACCGCCGCCTCAGACGGCGCGAACGCCGTCAAAACCGACGCAGCCAACGGCGTAGGCGCCGTAGCCTCCGACGTCCCCACCCCCGCCACCGCGTCCCCGGCCTCCGCTTCCCCCAAGCCCCTCCCCACCGCAAAAAACGTCACCAAGGGCAAGCCCTGCCCCACCACCAACCAGAAGGGCAAAACCAAGTCCGGCACCACCCTGACCTGCAAGTGGGTCAACGGCAACCGAGTCTGGTCCTAACCCGCCCCCGCCCCGTCCCCCCACCCGAGTTGCACAACCCACTCCCCACATCCGCTAGTATTTCTCCTGTCGCAAGCGACGCAAGGCGGTTTGCCCGAGTGGCCAAAGGGAGCAGACTGTAAATCTGCCGGCTCAGCCTACGGTGGTTCGAACCCACCAGCCGCCACACCTTGCAAAAGGCCCGCTGACCTGGGAATCCAGGCAGCGGGCCTTTCGCGTTCCGCCTGGCTGTCCACGCCTGTCAACGGCCTTCTACGGGCTTCTGTACCCAATGCGTGCCCATGTTTCAGGAGCCGGGATCGTCGCCGCGAGTGGCTCGGTAGATGCGTTCCTTGGCTGCTGACGCACTTGGCGTAGACCTTGAGAAGGACGGCGACGCTGTGCCCCGCCCAGACGGCGACCTGGGCAGCGGGAACCCCTGCGGCGAGCCAGGTCGAGACGGCGGCGTGCCGGAGATCGTAGGGACGTCTGGCCAGGGGCGAGGCGGCTTCCTTGGAGGTGAGTCCGTCCGCTCTGGCCTTCTTCCAGACGGCCAGGTAAGCGCGGTCGGTGATGTGCCCTCCGCGCTGGCCGAAGAACACACGACCACCATCCCCGGCCTGCGCCCAGCCCTGATCCAGGTGGTGGCTGAAGCGCCCCCGAGTTCGTTAGAGACTCTCGGTGGTGGCTGTGAGCTGGGGTTTCGTGGTGGACAGGTAGTAGTTGGTTTCGTATTCAGCGGGTGGGATGTGGCCGATCTCACCGTGGAGTCGGCGGTGGTTGTACCAGTCCGTCCATTCCGCGGTGGCGAGTTCGACCTGCGACAACGTCTTCCAGGGGCCTCGCCGTTTGATCACTTCGGTTTTGAACAGGCCGATCGTCGACTCCATGAGGGCGTTGTCGTAGGCGTCGCCGACTGCTCCGATCGAGGCGGCGATCCCGGCGTTCTCGAGGTGTTCGGCCAGCTTGAAGCTGGTGTATTGGCTGCCGGCGTCCGAGTGATGCACCAGTTCGCCCCGCTGGTGAGGGCGGCCGTCGCGGTCACGCTGCCACAACCCCATCTCCAGGGCGTCCAGGACGAGCCGGGTCTGCTTGCTGGTGGATGCGGCCCAGCCGACGATCCGGCGGGAGAAGGTGTCGACGACGAACGCGACGTAGACGACCCCGTTCCAGGCGGCGACGTGAGTGAAGTCCGCGACCCAGCAGCGGTTCGGCGCGACGGCGACGAAGTCCCGGTCGACCAGGTCCGGCGCCCGCGCCGCCTGCGGGTCTGTGATCGTGGTGACGACCTTCTTCCCGCGGACGGCACCGGCGGATCCCGAGGTCGCTCATCAGTCGCTCCACGGTGCAGCGGGCGACCTGATGGCCTCGGCGGTGGAGTTCCCGCCAGATCTTCCGGGCCCCCCGGATTCTACGAATGGAGAACACGCCCGGAATCGGCGACCGCTCGCCGGCGGGACGAGCTTAAATCCTGGGTGCAGTTCTTCTTCGAAGCCTCCGATGGCACGTACGGATACCGGCGGATCCACGCCGACCTGGCCGACCACGGTGTGCCGGTCGGGCCTGAACTGGTCCGCTCCGTCATGCGCGAGCTCGGCTTGGAGCCTTGCCAGCCCAAGCCTTGCCAGCCCAAGCCTTGGCGGCTGAGTCTGACCGAGCAGGACGGCCAGGAGCACCACATCCCCGACCTCGTCCAGCGCGACTTCACCGCCCAAGCGCCAGGCGAGAAACTCGTCGGGGACGTCACCTATATCGAAACCTGGGAAGGTTGGGTCTATCTCGCCACCGTCATCGATTGCTTCACCAAAGCCGTCATCGGCTGGGCGATCGGCGACAACTACAAGACACCCCTCATCGAGAAAGCCATCGAAATGGCGGCCAGCAATCACGACTTGGCCGATGAGGCGATCTTCCACAGCGACCGCGGCAGCAATTAAACGTCCAAGAAGTTCGCCGCGACACTGCGCCGCCTCCGCATGCGTCAATCCGTCGGCCGGACCGGCACCTGCTGGGATAACGCAATGGCCGAGTCGTTCTTCTCCGCACTGAAGAACGAACGCGTCCACCGCACCGAATACCCCACTCGCGATCATGCCCGACGAGACATCATCCGCTACATTGAATTCTGGTACAATCCCAAACGCCGCCATTCAGCACTTGGCTACAAGAGCCCCGCTCAAGCCCACGCCGAATACCTAAACAACCAGCTCGCGGCATGAGCCGACCGTAAATACAGCTGTCCGGAACCTTCGAGGCACCTCACCTAGTGTTGGAGGCCTCTTTGCTCCGCCGCACTAAGTGGAAGTGAGGGCGGCAGGTGAGGCCTGCACTGTAGATGAGAGCTTCCTTGCAGTCTATAACGGCACACTATGCGCCGGTTCATCTGGTCCGGCTAGCCCATGCGGACCGACTTTAAATCATGATCTACCGCTGCCGCCACTAACTAAGGGCTTCTACGTCCTTGGCCCGACTTGAGTCGTTCATTCATTTCAACGGCCGGTATCCAAACGAAGCTCTTACCCATTTTCCTCTTGGTCAGGATGCCAAGATTCTCGAGATTGATCAGATCTTGCCTGGCGGTTTCCCTTGCCACGCCATGACTAGTGCTATGTGATATTGCGGTGAAATGTGTCCCTGGATTCTTCATTGCGCGGTCGATTATTGCGAGCTGTCGATAGTTGTAGACGCCAGGCATCTCTGCTAGTGATCGCTGAAGATTCTGAAGCTCTTCGACTTTTGAATCAAGATACGAATGGAGGTCCTTGATGGATCGGATTACCACATTCAGATGGTAGATAATAAAATAGGTTAGATCTCCTTCATCTTGTTCAGAATGCAAGAAGCTTCTGGCGTACTGGCCGGGCGCGCCTTTCAGAATCCGGGAGATGGAGATAAACTCTGTCAGCCAGAATCCCTGATTGAGCATCGACCAATAGAAGAGTGTCCGAGAAGTTCTACCATTGCCGTCCTCAAAGGGATGTAGGTAGGCAATGGCGAAGTGCACGATTATCGCCCGGACGACGGGTGGAATATAAGCGTCTCCCAATTCTCCATTTGCGAAGTCACATATAAGCTGAGCATTCTCCGCAATCTTGTCCGCTGGCGGGGGGTCATGGAGAAGGTCGCCTTCGTTGCTGTAAACTCCGACCCTATCCTCATCTGCTCGCTGGAACCTGCCAGCGGCATCAGGATTATCCAGTGTTCCATCGGTGATTATCCGATGCAGATCCAGTATAAATTCTACGGTGAGTTTCTCCTCTGGAATCGATCTTATTCTTTGCATCGCATAGTAGTTGTTAAGGATCATCCTTTCGTCTCGAGTCTTTGGCTTTCGCCCGCTGCGAATCATCTCTTTTGCGTCGCGCCGGGTGGTTGCGGCTCCCTCTAGTTGGCTAGAAGTTATTGCCTCCTCTATCAGTGAGTTGACGATGTACCGATCGCGTGTAGATGAATTGGTGACCTGCTCGTTGATGCCAATAAAGCCGCTCGCATTGCGATTTATGTATTCGATCGCTTTTAGGGCTTCATCGGTTATGGTGTAGGTGAAATTCCTGCCGTTCTTATCTTTTAGCGGAATGGCGCGCTGTGCCGACTGTCTTGCAATCTTTATTGCGACCCACCATTCTTCGACACTCAGGTCGCCAGGGGGCTCTTTGAATCGAAGTTTGTCCCATGCAATATAAGGCTCTGAAACGACATTAGGTGACGCCTGCGTAAATATTCTAATTAGTCGATGCGGATTAGTTGACGATAGTTCTGCGAGGATCTTTTTAGTATCTGGGGGCTGCTTGGGTATCTTCATCTAGTTAGTTCCTGTAGTAGGTAGAAGCCTTGCTGCCAGTTCTAGCGAAGTTGGCACTTGCAAGATACCCTGCACGACCCGTAGAGGTGCTCCAAGGAGTCAAGGTCGCGGTGAGATTCTTGCCGGGTTGGATGCGGCTACTTCCCCTACAAGCGACGCAGCGACTCACCGGAGGTTGATCTGCCAGGTTGGCAGGAGCTGGCGGGAGCTGGCGGGAGCTGGCGGGAGTTGATCTGCCAGGTTGGCAGGAGCTGGCAGGAACTGGCGG
>NZ_BAAGZI010000005.1:0-29884 GCF_054778695.1 Actinocorallia lasiicapitis | reverse complement strand
CGGGAGCTGGCGGGAGCTGGCGGGAGTTGATCTGCCAGGTTGGCAGGAGCTGGCAGGAACTGGCGGGAGCTGGCGGGAGCTGGCGGGAGCTGGCGGGAGTTGATCTGCCAGGTTGGCAGGAGGAGTCGTGTGGCGCTTGCTGGTAGCGGACGACCCTAGACAGTTGTGTCTCGATGGCCGACCGGGGTGCCAAAGCTCGGAGTTTGATGCGTATAGACGGATGCGGTCATGCTTTGAACAGCAAGGCTCGCGCTCTTAGCCGAATTTATGAATGCATGCATAATCCGCAGTTTGTGCACAAATCGGCTATCAGCGTGACCTTAGGGCAGCTCAGGTCAGGTTCGAGTACCGGACTGTAAATCTGCCGGCTCAGCCTACGGTGGTTCGAACCCACCAGCCGCCACCTCGCGACAAGGCCCCGGCCCTGGAATCCCAGGGCCGGGGCCTTTATCATTGGCCCCCACCTACGAATACCGTGCGCCCATAAACACCCCACGCCACACCGGTCATCCCATCGGGCACGAGCTGCAATCTCGCGCCAGCGGCAGACAAGAATCCGGCTCCCAAAGACGCCATCACCCGTCTGCTCGGCACGCCCCGGATCCCCGACCTCCTCTTGACGGAGATGAGACGCCCAGACACGTGGCCTGCCGCGTAACGTGCCTCGGGTTTTGCTCGCCGAGTAGCGGCCCCTCATAGGGGCGATGAGGACGGCTGGGCCCGGTACCGCGAAGAGGCCCTGATCCGCATGTTGCGACCCCTCGTAGGTGCGATGAGGACCCTGGATCTCCGTAATGGAGCACGGCGCAGTCGGGTTGCGACCCCTCGTAGGGGCGATGAGGACGGCAGCGCCGCCCGCGCGTTCCGTGCGGGAGCGTTGTTGCGACCCCTCGTCGGGGCGATGAGGACACGGGTTCGGGTGGCAGGGCCGCGCAGCACCAGACGTTGCGACCCCTCGTAGGGGCGATGAGGACCTGTTCACTGCCGCACAGACCTACACGCTGTACGTGTTGCGACCCCTCGTAGGGGCGATGAGGACCGGCTTTCAGAACGGCTGGTTCAACTACTCGGCGATGTTGCGACCCCTCGCAGGGGCGATGAGGACTTCCTCACCTTCCAGGCCGCGGGCCTCCAGGACCTGTTGCGACCCCTCGCAGGGGCGATGAGGACAGCTGGTAGGCGGCGGCATCCACGGTGAGGCCGCCGTCGTTGCGACCCCTCGCAGGGGCGATGAGGACCGTCAGCGCGACGGGCTGGGAGGACATGCCGGGCCTGTTGCGACCCCTCGCAGGGGCGATGAGGACCACCGCGCAGCGACAGGTAGATGTAGGCGACCGAGTTGCGACCCCTCGCAGGGGCGATGAGGGCGGCAGCGGCCCGCCGGTCGGGTAGGCGCCGGTCGGGTTGCGACCCCTCGTAGGGGCGATGAGGACTTCCGACGTCTTTGAAGGTGACCTTCGCGATCGCGTTGCGACCCCTCGTAGGGGCGATGAGGACCTTGGCGGCCTCGATCGCGCGGGCGGCGGTCATGTGGTTGCGACCCCTCGTAGGGGCGATGAGGACCCGGGAGATCTTCAGCTGGGAAGCGATGCGGGCCTCTCGTTGCGACCCCTCGTAGGGGCGATGAGGACATGATTTCGTATTCCACACCCTGCATCATGTACTCAATGTTGCGACCCCTCGTAGGGGCGATGAGGACGCCCCCGGCGGTGCCCGGCTGGCCCACCCCCGTCGCGTTGCGACCCCTCGTAGGGGCGATGAGGACGCAAGATCACCACGATGGAGAGCCTCTACGAGGTTGCGACCCCTCGTAGGGGCGATGAGGACCCCAAGGTAAAGCTGCTGGTCAGCGGTTATGGGGATGGTGGGTTTTGGGGGGTGGTTTTCAGCGGACCGCCGGTTGTGCAGGAGAAGCCGGTGTGTCGCTGAAATGATGTTGGCGTTATGGAGGGGTCAAGGAGCGGTTGCAGGATATCTGTGGGTTCGGGTCCGGTGGTGGTTCCCAAGCGAGGCGTTGTCGTGGGCGGGGGCGACCGTATGGATGTCCGTGACGATGCCGCGCAAGATCCATGGTCGGCACCGAGGCGATGAAGACGCCCTCGGTGCGTGCGCTCGGCGACCCCTCGTAGGGGCGATGATGTCGGCTTCGCGTCGCTGTCGCAGCGGAAACGCAACTAGTTGCTACCCCCTGCCGTTTCTCCTGCGGGAGAGCGGCCCGGGCGATGCCTCATCGTAGCCGACACCGAGATTCGGACACCGAGGGCGAGACAAACGTCTTAGTTCCGTTTTCGCTGTCCGCCTGAAATTTCCGCAATGACCCGCTAGCTTCGGAGCAGTGTCGGTGGGCCGTGGTCGGGGAGTTGCACCCTTGCATGTGCCACCGACAGAACAGGCCTGTGGAAAGTTCTGCGGGCAGGGCTTCGGGTTAAGGAGGTCGGGACGTCATGCGGCTTCGGTTGGCCTTTCACACGGGGGCTCGGACGCTCGACTGGAAGGACGTGCTGGCACCTGGGCGGGCGCTGGCGTACGGGCTTCTTGATCGCGCGGCTCCCGAGCTGGGGCGGACCCTCCACGAGAAGGGGTGGGGGCCTTACGGGCTTGTGCCCTTCGGGTATGGGGCGCCGGTCTTTCCGGCGGCGCGAAGGCGGCGTGGTGTCTATGCGTCGGACGGGCCCGGGGTGCTCGAGCTGGGCAGTCCGCTGCCCGGGGTCGTCGAGGGGTGGGCGGCCGCGCTCCAGTTCATGCCGGTGCTCGCGTGGGGTTCGATCGCGTTCATCGTCGACGGGATCGAGGCGGTTGACGCTCCGGCGTTCTCCTCGGGGAAGGCCGAGTTCCGGACCGTCACCCCGGTCGTCATGAAGGGCTCCGGGCGGGACGAGACGGGTACACGCACCCGGCGTCAGGCCTGGTGCCTGCCCGGAGAGCCGGAGTGGGACGTCTACATGCAGCGGAACCTGCGCCGGAAGGCCGAGACGCTCGGCCTGGACCCGGAGGTGTCGTTGGAAGGGGTCACCTGGGTCGGGCCGAAGAGGTCTTTCGCGGTCTCAGGCACGGGCGGTGGCGGCGGCTCCAAGCCTGGAGCCTGCGTCCAGGTCCAGGTGTCCGGGGCGCCGGAGACGCTGGCAGCGCTGCACTCCTGGGGGCTCGGCCAGGCGAACGCCGCAGGAATGGGGTGGATCGATGCCTGATTCCCTCGCCCCGGACGGGCCACCGGTGGTACTGACGGCGAGCAAACCGCAGCGCATCGGTGCGTTCGCGCTGGCCGCACTCGTCGAGACCACGCACCCGCGCGACCTGACCGAAGAGACCTTCGGCGAAGCTGTGGCTCGCATGACCGAAGACCTTCTCGCCACGGCCAGCGTGGCGAAGGCGGCCGACCCGGGAGGGTTCTGGCTGGGCGCCAGCTACCTGCTGTGGCCGAACTCCAAGATCAACCCAACGGCTCGGGGAAAGCAGTCGTCCGAGGAACGCAGAGAACTGATCCGCGAGTGGCGAGCCCGACCTGACCCCGCCGACTGGCCTGGCCAGCCCTGTGCGTACTGCGGACGGGCCGCGTGCGGCTGGTTCGGGAAAGTCGACATTCCGCTCGGCGCCAGCGTCGCGCACCGCAACACCACCGCCCCCGGCCATGAGGGAACACCCCTGTGCTACCCGTGTGTGGCCTGTCTCTGGGCGTTCCCCTACGGTGCCGCGCTCTCGGGTGGGCGGGCCGCGGCCATCCACTCCTGGGACGACGATCTCCTCGGCAAGATCACATGGAACGCGGTGATCGGAACCCGGGCAGCAGCCTTCGCCGGAGCACCCAAGGCAGGCAAACCAGGACCGTACGCCCGCGAGCTGTGGGTGCTGTCGGCCGTTCGCGGCTACAGCCACCGGATCACCGCGGGTGTGGAACTGATCGTCCTTTCCAACTCGAACAAGGAGCAGCTCCTGGGCACCCAGGAGCTGGGCCAGCCGGTCGCGGAATGGCTCCGCTCCATCAATCAGCACGCCGACCGCCGGTCCGGCTACCCGGCCCTGGTGGCGACCCAGGCCACGAAACAGGTGCCGGGGGAGGCGTTCCTGGCCAAACGGACGTTCCAGCGGCCCGCTGAAGTCATGAACGTCGCCGTCGCAAGCCTCTTGTCGAGGCTTTCGGCGACCGCGCTGATCCTCGACGAGACGAAGGTTCTGGCCCCTCTCGTCTACTCCTACTGCCGTGAGGTGCTGAACATGGACGACAAGGACGTCGAACGCATCAAAGATCTGGCGCGGCGGCTCGCCGCGTTGCTCGGAAAGGACAGTCGACCGGGGCCCTTCCGGGACTTCATCCGAGCGAACACCAGGGGCGGGAACCTTCACGGGTGGTTCCGCTCCAAAGGCGTCGACTGGTTGCTCTTCCCGCGTCCGGAGGGAACGCCTCCGGTGCTGCTGCCCGTACAGGACTACCGGCTGCTGTTCGAGGACGAGCGTTCCTGGTCCTGGCGACGGCTGCTGGTATTCGCCGTTCTGGAGGCGCTGGCCGAGGCCGGTTGGAAACCCAAAGGCTCCCAGGAGGAGCTCGATGAGATCAAGGAACTGGCCGGTGTCGCGAGCGCCGGTCCTGAGGACGGAGTAGACGGATGACGTTCCTGGCAGGACAGAGCATTGTGGAGATCAAGGCCGGCGCACCGAACAACGGGCGCGGCGAGGACAACCGAGGCATGGTCAAGAAGTTCGATGTCGGTCGACGCTGGTATCCCTATGTCTCGGCGCAGGCGGGCCGGCGCTGGCTGCGCGACAGCCTGCCGGCAGGCGAGGCGACCTCGCCGGTGATCCGCAGCGGTGAGGGCAAGAAGCAGCAGGCCTACACCCGCGGACGGCCCGACCTGTACCTCGACGACGACCTCTTCGGATACATGATCGCGGTCAAGGCCGACGAGGAGGGCGCGAAGAAGGGCGAATCGAAGACGTTCATGCGTGACACGGTGCTGGCGACCGGCACCCTCGTCGCGGTCGTGCCCAACAAGCCCATCATGGACTTCGGGACGATGAGCCGTGATTTCGGCCCCGGCACCCACCCGGTGATCCACGAGCACGAGATGTACACCGCGAACCTCGCCGGCGATCTTCTGCTGGACCTTCCCCGCGTGGGAACCTTCGAACTGGCGGGCAACACCACCAAGCCCGCGCTGTCCAAGACCGTCGCAACCGCCGTGATCGAGGATGGCGGCACCGAGGTGACGCTGCGCGGCATCGAGTGTGTGCGGCTTCCGATCGAGGAACGCCGTCGCCGTGTCGCCGTCCTGCTCAGGACGATGGCCACCGTCAGAGGCGGGGCGAAGCAGTCGGCGCACTACGGTGACCGCACGCCCGGCCTCGTCATCCTCGCTCCGCTCAAAGGCGGCACCAACCCGTTCACCCGGGTCGTGCGCGAGCGGGACACGGCCACCTACTTCGACGCCGAGATCCTCCGCGAGGAGATCGCGGCGTGGGCCGACGAACTCGACGGTCCGGTGCGGATCGGCTGGGCGCCCGGCTTCCTGGGAAGTCAGCGCGAGCGCGCCACAAGCGATCTCGGTGACCTCATCAAGGACGAGCGGCTGATCCTCGGGCATCCCCGCACGATCCTGAACGCCCTGGCCGGAGAGTTCGAGGAGGGTGTCCACGACGCCTGGTTCGACGACCCGACGGTCTGAACTCCGCTCGTTCGAGGAGAACCCGCGCCATGACCCAGGCCCTGGAAGTGACCGTCACCGCTCCGATCGTCAGCTTCCGCAACCCGCTCTACGCCGGACTCCAGGTCGGCCTGCCCTGTCCGCCTCCCTCGACCGTCGGAGGGCTGCTCGCCGCAGCGGCCGGGGGCTGGGACCGCGTACCCGCCGACACCCGCTTCGCCATGACGTTCCACGCGGCCGGCAGCGGAGTCGACCTGGAGACCTATCACCCGCTCGGAACTCCCGGCACCCCCACCAACACCACCATCAAGGACCGTGACTTTCTCGCAGCCGTCACCCTGACTCTCTGGCTCCTGGAAGATCTCGACCTCTGGTCGCGGGTCTTGCGTCGTCCGGTGTGGCCTCTGCGCCTCGGCCGTAGCCAGGACCTCGTCTCCACCCGTTTCCGCGACGTGGCCTTGGCGGAATCCGACGGAGAGCAGGGCTACGCCGTCGTGCCCGTCGATCTGCCGGGCTCGGTCGGGACCGAACTGCGGTTGACGACCGCCGTTGCACTGAATCGGGCAGTCACCCGTTGGGACGGCTACCGGTTCGCCCCCTCGGGCGCTCGCGCGAGAGTGGCCACCGGGCTGTCCACCCCCGCAGGCCAGGCCGTGGCTCTGCTTCCCCCGATTCACCCTGCTGCTGCGGGCGCCCGCCCGTGAAGGAGCTGCGGGCGAAGAGCCCGGACGTGCCCGGGATCCTCGGCGAACTCCTCACGGACCACCTGCGCAACACATTGGACGCGCTGATTCTCATCGGGCAGCGGATCGGCCACATTCCCGGGACTCCGGAGAACTTCTGGAGCTGGGCCGCGGCGGCGTGCCTGCTGCACGACGCCGGGAAGCTCCCTGACGGCTTCCAACGCATGATCGGCAACACACAGGACAAGGCGGTCATCTGGGGAGAACGTCATGAAGTGCTCTCGCTGGGGTTCGTGCCGCCCCTGCTCGCCGATCTGCCTCCTGAGGACCGCGTCTTGATCGCGACGCTCGTGGCGGGGCACCACCGGTCCTTCACGCAACGGCTCGGGGACCGTCCCAACAAGCTGCCCCTTGCGAACCAGTACGGACACGACCGGCCCGAGGATTTCGCCCGCAAGTTCACCCCCGCCGACCAGAATCACCTCGACGACCTGACGCGGTGGCTCCATATGACCGGCCGCTCGTTCGACCTGCCCTTCGTATCCGACGTGCCGAGCCTGACCGTCGCCGACCTGACGGAGCTCGCTCACCGGACGTTCGAGGAAGTCCTGGACCGGTGGGACCGGGCTTTGCCGTCAAAGGATTCCAGCGGAAGAACCGTCACCCTGCTCCTGGGGGCGGTCACCATGGCGGATCACCTCTCCTCGGCGCACGCATCCCTTGAAACCCGGCATCCCCTCTCCCTCAACTACCCCGCCGACCTCACCGCGAGGCTCCAGCAGAAGGGCTACGGGCTGCGTCCGCAACAGGGTGAGGCAGCCGAGATCAGCGGAAATATGCTGCTGCGCTCCTGGACGGGAAGCGGCAAGACCGAAGCAGCCCTCCTGTGGGCGCTCCGCCAGATCTCCGAGATCAGCCAGACCGCCGGAACCGGGCCGCGTGTCTTCTACCTGCTGCCGTACCTCGCCAGCATCAACGCCATGACCGACCGCCTCGGCAACGACCTGCGTTCTCCGGACGGTATCGGCGTCGCCCATTCGAAGGCCGCCTCCTACCACCTCGGGCGCTCCCTCGCCGAGGGGTGCCCCTCCGACGACGAGGCCGATGCGGCCGCCAAAGCGATCTCACGCGCCGAGGCGACGCGGAACTTCCGCGAACTGCTGCGCGTCGGTACCCCGTACCAGCTCCTCCGCGGTGTGCTGGCGGGCCCCGTCCACTCCAGCATCCTCACGGACAGTGCCAACTCCGTTTTCATCCTGGACGAACTCCACGCCTACGACGTCCGGCGTCTCGGCATGATCCTCGCGATGATGCGGCTCTGGCACGAGATCGGTGGACGCGTCGCAGTCCTCTCCGCCACGCTGCCGACCGCGCTCGCCGAGCTCGTCTCCGCCGCACTGAACGATCAGGTGACGCTGGTCGAGCCGCCGCCGGGAACTCGAGCCCCAGTCCGTCACCGCCTCCATCTTCGTGAAGCCCACCTCACCGACGAATCCTCGTTGGAAGAGATACGCGGTCGGCTCCTCGACGGGGAATCCGTGCTCGTCGTCGCGAACAACGTGCGTGACAGCATCACCCTCTTCGAGGCTTTGCAGCCGTTCTGCGTCGAACTCCATGGCGAGGACTCCGCGCACCTGCTGCACTCTCGCTACCGCCGAATGGACCGATCTGCGGCCGAGACCGCCATCCTGAACCGCTTTGAGGCCGGCGGCCCTCGCCGACCGGGCCTCCTGGTCGGGACACAAGCGCTCGAGGTCTCGCTCAATCTCGACCTGGACGCCTGCCACACCTCGGCCGCAGAGCTCGAAGCCCTCATCCAACGGTTCGGCCGGGTCAACCGGCTGGCCGCGCTGGATCCTGCGGCGGTGGTCGTTCACCAGCCGAGCTACGCCCCCCGATCCAGCGGCAGTGCCGACGAACTCTGGGCGGACGGAGTCTACGAAGCAGAACCCACCCGCCTCGGCTGGGACATCCTCTGCCGTCACGACGGCCAGACCATCGACGAGCAGACCGTCACGGACTGGCTCGACGAAATCTACGACGACCCCTCGTGGGGCGCCCAATGGAAACAGCAGATCGCCCACCACCAAAGGGCTTTCACGGAGGCGTTCCTGGGATTCGCCCTGCCTTTCGAGGACCGCTCCCGCCTCGTTGAACTCTTCGACGAGCAGTTCGACGGAACCGAGGCGATCCTGCTCACCGACCGCCAGAACTACGCCGACGCCCTCCTCGGCGCCTCCGACCGAAGAGCAGGACGACTCCAAGCCGACGACTTCCTTCTCCCCCTGCCCTCCTGGGCCAGGGGTTTGGGCTTTTACGACAAGAACCTGAAAGTCCGCATCATCGACGCCGAATACGACCCTCGGCTCGGCCTGACAGCCATTCACCGCGACCCGCGAAACATCTACCAACCAGGCGAGATCCTATGATCGAGGCCGACGACATCGGCGGTACCCACATCAAGTACCTCTACCATTGCCGCCGCCAGCTCTGGCTCTTCCTCCGGGGTGTACGACCCGGTCGACGACACCACCTACACGCGCGGCACGCCTGTGGACCTCGGCGCAGCTCGTCTGGACTTCGTTGACGGCCAGGGATGGGTCCACGAAGTGAAGTCGTCCAGCCGACCGACCGCCGCGGACGAGGCCCAAGCCCGCCATTATTGCCACCGTCTGCATCGTGTCGGAGTCGCTGCCCAGGGCGCGGTTTTTCTCATCGAACGGGAGAACGCGGCTCCCTGCTGACCTCTGACACCAGCACTTCGGGCGAGACCGTTCTCGCGCAGGCCCGCCTCGCCGACAATCCCGACGCGGCCTTGAAGATCGCCCGCGACATCGTCCGCAGTTCCGCCTGGGCAGTCGTCGACACCAAACTTCCCGACTGGCTACAGCTCGGTGGACGCAGTCGCCGACCGCCCAAGAACGCCGGCAACGCCTTCATCAGCTACGTCAACGGCATCGTCTACGCCCGCGTTCTGACCGCCGTCCGCCTCACTCCACTGCACAGCGGCATCCTTCCTGCACAGCAGCATGGAACGCCAGCGCCACTCCCTCGTCCTCGACCTGGCCGAGATGTTCAAGCCCCTCTTCGCCGAACGCCTTCTCCTACGCATGGCCAGCCGAAATCAGCTCAAAGAGCATCATTTCGATAGTGATACCAACCAGGCGATGCTCAGCGAGGCCGGGCGGAAACTCGTCGTCCAGGCGGTGCGGGACGAATTCGCCGTGACCGTCGCTCACCGCACCCTGGCCCGCCCCGTCGCCTACGACGAACTCCTCTACCTCGACGTTCTTGGCCTGACCCGACACTGTCTCGAGAACGCCGGCTACAAACCTTTCCGAATCTGGTGGTGATCCGTGCACGTAGTCGTCGTATACGACACCGCAGCCGAACGAAACCCGCAGATCTTGCGGATCTGCCGCCAGTACCTCCACCACGTCCAGCTCAGCGTCTTCGAGGGACAACTCACCCAGCCCAGCTTCGCCGCTTCCAACACACCGTCGCCGAAGTCCTCGACCTCACCTACGACAGCGTCATCGTCCATACCTTTCCGCCCGGCACCACCCCCCAACGTCTCGCTTGGGGCAACACCGAACCCGAACCCACAGATATCCTCTAACCGCTCCTTGACCCCTCCATAGCGCCAACATCATTTCAGCGACACACCGGCCTCTCCCGCACAACCGACGGTCCGCTGAAAAACCACCCCCAAACCATCCACCCCCATAGCCGCCCACCAGCGCCTTTACCTTGGGGCCGTCATCGCCCCTACGAGGGTCGCAACCGGCGGCCCGGGACGCGGCCTGCCCGGCATCCTGGAAGCCGTCATCGTCCCTACGAGGGGTCGCAACACAGGGCTTTGGTGTCGCCGCCCTCGGGCTCCCACGCCGTCATCGCCCCTACGAGGGGTCGCAACAGGACGCGGGCATCTTCGACGAACTCCAAGCCGAGGCCGTCATCGCCCCTACGAGGGGTCGCAACAGGTCGGGGATCTGACGGCGGAGGTCGTTGGCGATGCCGTCATCGCCCCTACGAGGGGTCGCAACGTATTCGGATGTCGCGGCCGTCTGGCCAGGGGGTCCGCCGTCATCGCCCCTACGAGGGGTCGCAACAGCCGGACGGCGCCGGGGCAGTCGTGGGCGTTGGGGGCCGTCATCGCCCCTACGAGGGGTCGCAACTGGCATCGCGCGGTGGTCGCCCGGATCGCCCAGGAGGTCGTCATCGCCCCTACGAGGGGTCGCAACTGCACGATCAGCCCGTCGTCCTCGCCCCTACGAGGGGTCGCAACACGCCGCCCAGGTCGGCGTACATCGTGATGCTGGAGTCGTCATCGCCCCTACGAGGGGTCGCAACAGAAGTCGCTCGACGTTCAGGGCGGTGAAGCGGAAGTCGTCATCGCCCCTACGAGGGGCGCAACCGGGCGAGCCGCCGATTAGTGACCCCCGCCGCGGCGGTCGTCATCGCTCTTGCCAGGGTCGCGAAAAACATCATCCTCTATTGAGGCCTGGCCTGGTCATGGCTGTGCGTCCGGTGCTGTGTCGGTGCCTGATTGCGATTCTTCTGCGTGTAGGTGGTTGATTTCGTCTGGGGGCTGCGATTTTGAGCCTGTGTTGACGGGCTGGCTGCGGGTATCTTGAGGTTGTGTTGATCAGATTTGAGGTCGCGAACCATCGGTCGATCCGGGAGGCTGTCGAGCTTTCCATGGTCGCGATCGACCACGAGCGCGATGCGGCGCGTGCTGCGCCGATGATCGGTGAGAGCTTGCTGCCCGTCGCGGCGATCTATGGGCCGAACGCGTCCGGGAAGTCCAACGTCGTCTCCGCGCTCGCCTGGCTGTCCAGTGCGGTTCGCCGGTCCGTCAGGTTCTGGGAGGACGAGATCCCGGTCGACCCATTCGCCTTCGGGGGAGGTCCATCGTCGAGCAGTGATTTCGTCATCGAGTTCCTCGTCGATGGTGTTCGCTGTGAGTACGTGGTGGAGGTCGACCGGGAACGCATTGTTTACGAGGGGCTCTTTCACTATCCGGAGAAGAAGCGCAGGCGGGTCTTTGAGCGCGTCGAATCTGAATTGACGCTTCAGCGCGGCTTGGGCGGGCTTGCCGGCGTCCGTAAGCTCTTGACGGATCGGACGTTGGTGCTGGCCGCCGCACGCCGGTTCGGTGAGCCGCTCGTCACGGATTTCGCGAACAAGTTGATGAACATCCAGATTTTCGGGCGGCTTCCGCGTCATAATTCAAGGGCCTACCAGCCGATGCGCTACAGCTTTACGGAAGCGTTGTTCGAGCAGGAAGACCAGATCCAGCTCTTCGGTGACGAGGAGCTGGACGTGCAGTTCACGGGGTCTCGGCAGCAGGCGCTCTCGTTGCTTCGCCTGGCGGATATGGGAATCGAGGACGTGGTCATCGACAGGGTCGAAGTGGTCGTCGGTACGGAAACGATGGAAAGGCGCAGGGTCAGGTTGCTGCACAAGACCTCGGCCGAGAGCGCTCCGCTGGACATGTCCGCTGAGTCCGAAGGGACGAGGACGTGGTTTCAGCTCATCGGACCGGTACTTTCGGCCCTTCGGCAGGGTTCGGTCGTGCTCTGTGACGAGCTCGACGCCAGCCTCCACCCGACGCTCTCGGCTGAACTGCTCCGGATCTTCCACAGCCCCGTCACGAACCCGCTGGGCGCGCAGTTGATCTTCACGTCGCACGACACCAGTCTCCTCAACCATCTGAACAGGGACGAGGTCTGGCTTACCGAGAAACGGGACGACGGTTCGACCAGACTTGGCGGCCTTGCCGAGTTTGCCGGGGAACGCGTGCGGAAGTCGCAGAATCTCGAGAACGCCTACCTGCACGGCAGGTTCGGTGCGCTGCCCCAGGTGGACCAAGCCGACCTGCTGCGGGCGCTGGGGCTCATCGGTTGATGGCGGACGCGAAACGCAGACGGGGCGGAAAATCACTCAAACGGTCAGTGGCGAAACGTCCCGAGCGGCGAACGATCTTGGTTTTCTGTGAGGGCGTGAACTCTGAACCCGACTACGTCAAGGGTTTGCGGAGCCTTCCGCACATCGCCGAGAATACGGCGCTGAACATCGAGATCCATCCGGACCAGGGTGTGCCACTCACGCTGGTCGACATGGCCGTCCGATGTAAGAAAGACCCAGAGATCGACGAGGTCTGGTGCCTCTTCGATGTCGAATGGTTGTCGACGGGAACATCCCCGCGCGTGCGGGGCCGACGCGGACGATGTAGAGCTGGCGCTGCATCTCGCCGGAACATCCCCGCGCGTGCGGGGCCGACCCCAGTCCTCCGGATAGGTCGGGATCCCATCAGGAACATCCCCGCGCGTGCGGAGCCGACAGCGATCCGGTTTGAATTCAAGGAACCGCCGAAGGAACATCCCCGCGCGTGCGGGGCCGACGGCATCGCGGTCTCCGCGCTCCGGGCCGCGAACGGAACATCCCCGCGCGTGCGGGGCCGACCGGAGGGCCATGTAGCTTGAGGCGTCGATCCCCGGAACATCCCCGCGCGTGCGGGGCCGACGATCATCGTCACGTCGATCACGTGGCTCGAAGGGGAACATCCCCGCGGGCGCGGGGCCGACGGTGATCTGCATGATGACCCGGCTGGCACGAATCGGAACATCCCCGCGGGCGCGGGGCCGACATCCTCGAGATGGGCCCCGAGGCCGGAGCGCAGGGAACATCCCCGCGGGCGCGGGGCCGACGGGGCTGACGGCGCCGGGAATTACGTAGGGCGCGGAACATCCCCGCGGGCGCGGGGCCGACACGAACGCCTCCTCAACGTCGGGACGATCTTCAGGAACATCCCCGCGGGCGCGGGGCCGACCATCCTGCCTTGTATCCGAGGGCGACGGCCAGGGGAACATCCCCGCGGGCGCGGGGCCGACGCCTTGAGGGCCATCTCCTGGGCATAGTCGCGGGGAACATCCCCGCGGGCGCGGGGCCGACTCCTCGGCAAGGTCGCTCTGGGCCCCGGCAGGGGGAACATCCCCGCGGGCGCGGGGCCGACGACGGCACGGACCCTACGAACCTCGGACAGATCGGAACATCCCCGCGGGCGCGGGGCCGACGATCCGACGCTGGAGATCTGGCCGAGCAGCCCGGGAACATCCCCGCGGGCGCGGGGCCGACGCTTCCTGCGCCCGGAAAATGATGAGGTGGCCGGGAACATCCCCGCGGGCGCGGGGCCGACCTTGGCCGGGTGGACGCCGAGCGCGTCTGCGAGGGAACATCCCCGCGGGCGCGGGGCCGACGCCTTGAGCCGGTCCTTCATCGACAGGGCGGCGGGAACATCCCCGCGGGCGCGGGGCCGACGGGACGCTGCCCTCCACCGTGCGGGTCCGCCAGGGAACATCCCCGCGGGCGCGGGGCCGACACCAGCAGGTTCATCAGCCGAGAGGTGTGCATCGGAACATCCCCGCGGGCGCGGGGCCGACGGCGCCGATCAGCGTGGCGGGGATGATCCGCCAGGGAACATCCCCGCGGGCGCGGGGCCGACGCTGTTGTACATGAACGTGGGTACCGACACCCCGGAACATCCCCGCGGGCGCGGGGCCGACAACCTAAGACCCCGCGCCCGACAACGCCGTCCGGGAACATCCCCGCGGGCGCGGGGCCGACGTCTACCGATGCACCCCCCACGGGGATCACTCCGGAACATCCCCGCGGGCGCGGGGCCGACGTTTCCGGAAACCCTTGCCGCGCGACGCGCTAAGGAACATCCCCGCGGGCGCGGGGCCGACAGGTCGACGTAGTCGGTCAGGACGGTGACGAAGGGAACATCCCCGCGGGCGCGGGGCCGACCCGTTCAGCGCGCCCGCCGCGTCGACCAAGCCCGGAACATCCCCGCGGGCGCGGGGCCGACGTCCAGAGCACGCGGTTCGAGATCCAGGGCAACGGAACATCCCCGCGGGCGCGGGGCCGACGACGGGGGCGAGACCGGCACGGAGTTCGGCAGCGGAACATCCCCGCGGGCGCGGGGCCGACTCCGGTCGAGATCAGCCAGCGTGACGGCCTCGGGGAACATCCCCGCGGGCGCGGGGCCGACGTCCCCCTCGGCCTGGTCCTGACCGGCTTCGGCGGAACATCCCCGCGGGCGCGGGGCCGACTCGGGTACGGCGACCACGCTCAAGCAGTCCAGCGGAACATCCCCGCGGGCGCGGGGCCGACACTTCGTGACCTGGGGGGTTGTCAGTTGGGGAGGTGGTTTTTGTTCGGTTGGGTTCGGTGGCGGGCGGAGAGGATGAGGCCGTCGTAGTCGGTGGGGTGCCAGCGGTCTTTGCCTGCGGTGCGGACGGACCAGCCCTGTTCGTTGGCGGCGGGTTCGACGAGGATGGCCTGGCCGTCGCCGATGCGGGTGGCCAGGAGGGTCCAGAGGCGGTCGCGGATGCGGCGGCTGGGGTTGCCGACGAAGACTCCGGCGTTGACTTCGACCATCCAGCGGGTGAGGTGGCCTCGGAGTCCTTCGGGAGCGGCGATGAGGACGATGACGGTCATGGTGTGTCGAGTTCGGGGCCGATGACAGAGATGTGGTCTTCGCCCAGGGTGGGTTGGACGAGGTCCAGACCGAGATCGACGACGATGTCCGCTTCGGCGCTCCAGTTGACGCCGCCGGCCACGGATCCGACTTTCTCGTCCCAGAGCTCGTTGGTGTCCTCTTCGGGGATGTCGGTGCCGGCGGGGGTGAGGAGCGTTTTGACGGACCAAGACGGCGCAAGGCCTCGAAGGTGCGGTCGGCGTGGTCGGCGGGCTGGTCGGTGCGCGTTTCAGGTTCGGCCAGCACTTCGAGGAGGACGTCGAGGCCGTCGCGCCATGAAGGGCTCTGGCCCGACCAGCTGCGGGGCTCGCCGTCATGCGCCCAGACAGCAGTGGCGTGCGGATAGCCGTGCGGCTCGGGAAGCGACAGCGCAGGCGGCTCCTCACGTGAGAGCGCCCCAGCCAGGTAGGCCTCGACCAGAGTCCTGCGCTGAGCGGGAGGGAGCGTCGCCGACAGCATCACCACGGGCACCCCCGCTTGGCCCAGCCAGCGCAGCCCCTCCACCAGGAACTGGGACATGTACACGTCTGCGGCATGGACCTCGTCGAGAATCACGACCTTGCCGACGAGACCGGCTATCCGCAGCATCACGTGCTTGGTCCGGGTCGCGGCGAACAGCAACTGGTCGATCGTCCCGACCACCAGATGGGCCAGCAACCCGCGCTTGGGCCCCAGGAACCACTCGGCCGGCGCTAGCCGCTCCGCCGGACCGCACTGGTCGAGCGCCATCCCGTACTGGGCGTCCTCCTCGACTGTGCCGTAGAGGTCATCGGGCCGGTCACCCGCCCCCTCCAACAGCCGCCGCCACTCCTGATTGAACCGGCGCTTTCCATGCAGCAGCGCGACCTGCTTTTCCAGGCCCGGTGAAAGATTCTCCGCCCACGCTCTCAGCTGGGAGAAGATTGGATCGCTGGTCGCCTGCGTCGGCATCCCGATGAACAGGCCGTTCGCGCCGAACCGGGCCGCAAGGATCTCCGCCGCCATCAACGCGGCCTTGGTCTTACCTTCACCCATCGGCGCCTCGACGATGACCAGCCCCGGCCGTTCCATCCGCGCCGCCGCCTCCATCACGAGCAATTGCGACGGCCGCGGCCCGTGCCCGAACCTGTCAAGGAATGTTTCCGGGCCGGGGCTCCGCAGTCTCCACCAACCGCTGCCCAGGTCCAGCTCCCTCCACGCCAAGACCGCCCGCTCCCGCGACGCTCCGATTCCCACTCCGACCAGATCATCGACGCCTTTGAAGTACCGTTCGTCGCTGGCGATCCAGTCCGCCATCACCACCAGCCCGCTCAAATGGAGCTGCTCGGCACGGTTCGGTACCGCCACCGGCTGGACGTCCTTCAACCCGTCAAATCCGAGCTCCGCGGTGAACAATTCGACCAACGCGCGTTGCGGTTTTCGCCATTCTTCCCTGCCGTACAGATTACCCAGGGCACCCTTTGGCTCGCGCAGTTTGCCGATCGGCGGGAAGGTCCCGTGGTGGCCTGCCACCAGCGGCCACACCCAGTCGATCTGCTCGGCCTCCCAACCGACGTCCTTGAGGAGTTCGCGCAGCAGTTTCCCGCCGGCCACGTCATGTCGCCACTTCAAACGCCCCGTGTCCGCGCACTTCAGCCCCGCCGCCTCCACCTTCCGGGCACCGGCCTCATCCATCCGCTGGAACGCCGGTGTCGCCTTCCCGCAATCGTGCACGCCACACAACCAGGCGAAGAAAGACCGGCCTTTACCAGGCCCCCCGGCGATCTCATCGACACGTGTCCGCACCGACAACGCGAGGTAGCGATCCCACAACAGCTCCGCCACCGCCGCCGAATCCAACAGATGACACAGCAACAGATTCATTCGCCCACCAGCCTTACCAGCGGACTTGCCCCACAACGCGCCAAGCTGCTCCCACAGCTTCGAATCCCCCACCGCTCCACCGTCGATCATCAAATCTCCACCCTGTACTCCACGCCGAGGACGGAACCAGCCTGAACCACCACCCAGGACCCAGCGACCAGAATGCTACGATTCAACTAAACAAAAACAGCCAGATCCGCAAGCAAACCCCCAGGTCACCAAGTGTCGGCCCCGCGCCCGCGGGGATGTTCCCATGACCGTCACCCTCAGCACGACCGAGGAGTTGTCGGCCCCGCGCCCGCGGGGATGTTCCCGCGAGGCTCCAGGCATAGCTGGAGGCTGCGTCGTCGGCCCCGCGCCCGCGGGGATGTTCCGGGCGGGATGGTGTCGGGGTACGCGCGGAAAGCGTCGGCCCCGCGCCCGCGGGGATGTTCCCTCGATCTAGAACAGGAGCGCGGCCAGCTCCCGGTCGGCCCCGCGCCCGCGGGGATGTTCCGTCGACGATCGGCGGCCTGAACGACGAGATGGTGTCGGCCCCGCGCCCGCGGGGATGTTCCCCGTCCGGGGCGGCCGTCGTCGGGCCACCCGGAGTCGGCCCCGCGCCCGCGGGGATGTTCCGTCGACGATCGGCGGCCTGAACGACGAGATGGTGTCGGCCCCGCGCCCGCGGGGATGTTCCGACGCCGGAGGGGCCGGGCTACTTCCTGAACGCGTCGGCCCCGCGCCCGCGGGGATGTTCCTACCGGGGTGGAGCCGGTGCCGACGCGCGGCGTGTCGGCCCCGCGCCCGCGGGGATGTTCCCGTCCAGCACCTGGGCGACGGCCATCCCAAGACGTCGGCCCCGCGCCCGCGGGGATGTTCCCGATCGTGCCAGTGATCGTCGGCGTCCTGATCGGTCGGCCCCGCGCCCGCGGGGATGTTCCGCGCGTTCTCGGTCAGCTTTTTGGCGTAGTCCTGTCGGCCCCGCGCCCGCGGGGATGTTCCTGTCCACCGGACACTCCCCGAGCTGATTGGGAAGTCGGCCCCGCGCCCGCGGGGATGTTCCGGTCATCGACTTGGAGTGTTCTGGGGGGGGTGAGTCGGCCCCGCGCCCGCGGGGATGTTCCCGCGAGCCAGGAGGTCGCCCTCCTGGACGAGATGTCGGCCCCGCGCCCGCGGGGATGTTCCCGCGATCGCCGCCGAGGGTTCGTTCGCGGCGGTGTCGGCCCCGCGCCCGCGGGGATGTTCCGCGCCGCGCGCTCGTGCCCGCCGTCGAGACCGAGTCGGCCCCGCGCCCGCGGGGATGTTCCGGGCTGCTGGATGGGCGCGGCGACCACGACGTCGTCGGCCCCGCGCCCGCGGGGATGTTCCCTCCTTGTAGCAGCGGCGTACGCCCCCGCAGACGTCGGCCCCGCGCCCGCGGGGATGTTCCATGGGGTGGCTACCACTCCATCGGCGACCCCCGCGTCGGCCCCGCGCCCGCGGGGATGTTCCCTCGGCGACGTCGGCCGCAAGGCACTCGCCCAGGTCGGCCCCGCGCCCGCGGGGATGTTCCTCCCCGAAACAGACTGTGAGCGTGCCTCAGAGGGTCGGCCCCGCGCCCGCGGGGATGTTCCCGTCTCCTGGCTCTGGATCTCCGGGGTCAAGGCGTCGGCCCCGCGCCCGCGGGGATGTTCCTCCCCGAAACAGTCGGCGCCCGATGGGACGCCGGTCGGCCCCGCGCCCGCGGGGATGTTCCATGGGCGGCCGAGTCGTTCGGCGTCACCGGCGTGTCGGCCCCGCGCCCGCGGGGATGTTCCCACGTCATCCTCGCCCTTCCTGCGCGGCGGCTCGTCGGCCCCGCGCCCGCGGGGATGTTCCGCGAACAGGTGCACGACCAGCCTCGATTCTGAAGTCGGCCCCGCGCCCGCGGGGATGTTCCGTATCAGGAGGTCGCGGACGCGCTCCGTGATCGGTCGGCCCCGCGCCCGCGGGGATGTTCCCGACCCGTCCAAGGCGATGGTGGCGCTGGCCTAGTCGGCCCCGCGCCCGCGGGGATGTTCCCGGAGGCGAGCTGCCACGGGCGGTCCAGGTTCCGTCGGCCCCGCGCCCGCGGGGATGTTCCCCTCTACGGGCTCGTGCCGCCGGGGATGGTCGAGTCGGCCCCGCGCCCGCGGGGATGTTCCCTTGGAGGCGGCCGTCAGGGACTCGACGACCTGATCGGCCCCGCGCCCGCGGGGATGTTCCCCGGACGGTGGAGCGGTACTGCTGGCCGCCCAGTTCGGCCCCGCGCCCGCGGGGATGTTCCCGGTTGTACTGCCGCGATCAGCCCTCTCTGCCCGTCGGCCCCGCGCCCGCGGGGATGTTCCGACAAGATCGGACGGTCGGGGTGCGTGGAGTCCGTCGGCCCCGCGCCCGAGGGGATGTTCCCGGGCAGGGACACAGGGACGGGGGACGTCACAGGTCGGCCCCGCGCCCGCGGGGATGTTCCGTCGACTACGTCGTCAACTCGAACGCGTTCGTCGTCCGCCCCGCGCTCGCGGGGATGTTCCGAGGATGAGGACTAGACCATGGTGAAGATGAACGTCGGCCCCGCGCCCGCGGGGATGTTCCTACCGGGCCGGCCTGCACGATCTCTGGTAGCCCATCGGCCCCGCGCCCGCGGGGATGTTCCTGGCTGAAGTGGCCGGAAGGCACCTCGGAGGATGTCGGCCCCGCGCCCGCGGGGATGTTCCCGTCTTCGGCCGGGACGGCGAGGGTGAGAGGTCGTCGGCCCCGCGCCCGCGGGGAAGGTGGTCGGCCCCGCGCCCGCGGGGACGCTCCCGGCTGGTACCAGCTGGACGACCTCCTGGCCCTGGCCCCGCGCCCGCGGGGATGCTCCACGTGGCCTGGGCGTCAGCGTCCTGAAGGCGGCGTCGGCCCCGCGCCTGCGGGGATGCTTACCTCCTGGACTTAATGCCGCCTCGCGTTCTGGTTGAGGTGGGTCGAGGCCGCTGGAATCCTGAGGGTGACGCTCGCCCGTGGATTTGCTTCATGCTCACCGGCCACCTCCGCCAGGTCCGCACCGACCGGCGGCGGATCGAGGAGAGTGGCCGCCTCTGGGCTGAGCTCGACAAGCTCGTCCAAACCCACAGACTTCCCGAGCGCATCCTCAACGCACTCTTCGATGCGGCCTCCGGGATGCGCATCCGCAACTCGACCTACCGTGCCGTCCTCCATCATGCAGGCGAGGAGATCGCAGAGATCACCGCCAGCAAGGATTTTCGCCATCTTACGGACCTTGGCCTTCCCCAACCCGTGGGTGCCGGTCGCGGCCGCATCTACGCCGCGACCGCCAGCCTGGCCGCACTCCGTAAATCCATCACCGAAAGCCGAGACCCTCGCGAGGACTCCGACCCCTTCGCCGGCTGAACCTGAGCGGTCCCCAGTTGACCGTCGGCCTCGATTGGGAGGTCGGGGAAAGGGGGAAGGCGTGTCCGTTGGGGCGGACACGCCTTGGGTGGTGGTGGGGCCGGGTTAGAGGTCGGGGGTGATGGCGGTCAGGCCGGCTTGGGCGATGGATTCGTCGATGGTGGCCTGGGGGGCGCCGCCTACGCCGATGGCGGCGACAGGGTAGGCGGGGGTGCCGGAGCTGGCGCGGATCGGGAGGCCGCCCGCGAGGAACAGGGTGCCGGGGATCTGGGAGATGTTCGGGGCCGGGCCCGTCGCGCCCGCGGCGAACGCGCCCGAAGGGCCGCCGAAGTGGGCCGAGGTGAACGCCTTGCGGCGGGCCGACTCCGGTGAGGCGGGGCCTGCGCCTTCCGTGCGGGCGAACGCGATGAGCGCGCCCGTCCGGGAGACGATGGCGATGCTGACCTGCATGTTCTGGGTGCGGGCCGCGTTGAGGGCGGCGGTCAGCGCGGTCAGGGCGGCCTCGGGAGTGAGGACGCCGCTCGCGTCGATCGCGTCGCCGGGAGCCGCGTGGGCCGGGACGGCGGTCAGCGCCGTCGCGGCGAACGCCACAGCGGCGACCTTCGCCGACAGAGAGATGATGGACATGGTGAGTCTCCTAAGTTCGCTGGGCAGACCTGCGGCGGACCACGACGACCGCCAGCGCACCGCCGAGGATCACCCCGGTGGTCAGCGGATCGGCGAGCGGAATGGCGAGGATCGCCTCACCGCCGCCGTCGACCACGTCACAGCCCACGAACTCGCCGTTCAGGTCGAACTCCGAGCAGTCCTCGCCGTTCAGTCCCGTCACCGGTTCCGGGTCGTCCGCCGCGGCCGGCAGCGCCGACCCCAGCAGCAGCAACGGCACCACAACGGCAGACCGCATCAGGGTCTGCATCCGCTGTCGCATGGCGCACCTTCCGTCGTGCGCGGCGGAGACCTGCCTCCCCCACGCCAAGATCCACGGTGCACAAGCTAGGTGACGCTCAGTAACTAAGCGAACACATTCAGTGTTCGCCACGCGCCATGCCTTCCATCCCGCCCGCCATGCCCTTCATGTCTCCCTTCTTCATCCGCATGGGCTTGCCGTTCATCATCTTGAGCATGGCGGGGCCGCCGGTGCGGAAGAAGCGGACGAGGAGGACCGCCGCGAGCAGCAGGAACGCGATGTTGAGCCAGGTGGTGTAGTTCCAGGTGATGCCCTGTTCCAGCGCTTTGGCGTTGCGGTGGGTGGGGGTGAGGCCGGTGACGCCGAAGAGGAGTTCGACGGCGTAGCCGGCGAGGACCATGGCTACGTAGAAGGTGGTGGTGATGAAGAGGGCCATCCGCCAGCCGTAGTACGTACGGTAGATGTTGAGGATCGGGAGGATGATCAGGTCGGCGAAGATGAAGGCGATGACGCCGCCGAAGCTGATGCCGCCGTTCCAGAGGACGACCGCCAGGGGGACGTCGCCGACTGAGCAGACGAAGCTCATGATGGCGATCAGCGGGGCGACGATCGGACCCCAGACCGTCGACAGGACGGGATGGTCGCTGAGGAAAAGGGCGTTCCAGAACGAGTGCGGCACCCACGCGCCGACGGCCCCCGCGATCAGCAGTCCGGCGACGAGATCCCGCAGGATCGCCGACCATTCCATGACGAACAGATGCGACACCGACGTGTAGCCCTCGCCGGAGAACAGGCGCTGCCAGAACGTTCCGTCCTTCTTGACGGACATGTCCATTTTGGCGTGGCCTTCCATCGAACCGGCCAGGCCGCGGTCGGCTTGCTCCCGCGCCTCCTTGATCAGCCGGCTGCGCAGGAAGAGCCGGAACAGCACCGCGACGATCACGATCATGATGGGTCCGCCGATGAACTCGGCGACGGTGAACTGCCAGCCCATCAGCAGCGCGAGGATGATCCCCAGTTCGATGACGAGGTTGGTGGAGCCGATCTCGAAGGCCATCGCCGCGGTGAAGCTCGCGCCCTTGCGGAACAGTGACCGGGCCAGCGCGACGGCCGCGTAGGAGCAGGACGACGACGCCGCGCCCAGTCCGGCCGCGATCGCGAGGGTCTTGGGTTTGTCGTCGCCGAGCAGCCGGGTGATCGTCGATCTGCGGACGACGGCCTGGATGACGGCTGACAGCGCGAAACCGAGGATCAGCGCCCAGAGGATCTGCCAGGCCATCGATCCGGCCATGGCGAGCGCGTGTCTGATCGGTCCCATGCCGTCGTCCTTCCCGCATCACCACTGATGATCACCCAAAGTTTCCGTTCCTGAGCATGGCGTTACCTTGAGAAAGAGTCGGATATGACGGATATGAAGGGTTTTCGAGGGGGCGTGCGCTCCCGCTCCGAAAGGTGATGACCATGGGCAGGAAAGACGGCCGTACCAGCAAGCAGGCCGCTACGGACGCCAGCGAGACGCTGCGCGACCCCAACGCGTCCCCGCAGGCGAAGGCGGCCGCCGCCAGCGCACTGTCCCAGGCCTCGGGCCGCACCACCAAGAGCGGCGCCCGCACCGCGTCCGACGCGTCGGAGACGATGCGCGACGCCGACGCCACTCCGGCCGAGCGTTCCGCGGCCGCCAGCACTCTCTCCCAGAAGCGCAACCGCAAGTAGCGCGCACCAGGAGAACGAAGGGCCCCCGACCTGGGGAGTTTCGGTCGGGGGCCCTTCCATGCGCCGGGCGGGTGGGGTGGACCCGCCGCGGTTCTCAGGGGTGGGCTTTGAGGTGCGGGACGAGCAGCGCGGCCACCTCGGGCGCGGCCTGCTCGGGGATCCAGTGGCCGATCCCTTCGAGGGTCGCGAAGGTGTACGGGCCGGTGACGTACCGGCGCGTCAGCTCAGCACCTTTGCGGACGAGGAACTGGTCGCCGTCGCTCCGGACGAACAGGGTCGGGACGTCGATCTTGGCGAGCCGTTCGCGGGAGCTGAACACCATCGCCCGGTACCAGTTGATCGCCGGGGTGAGGGCACCGGAATGGACCAGGAAGTCGGCGTCGCGTGCGGCGGCGGCCTCGCTCAGCCCGCCCGCCGCCACGCCCGCGATCATCCGGTCGCGGGCCCGCCGGTGGAGCTGCCGCACGATCAGCTCCGGCAGCAGCGGGAGCTGGAACGCGAACATGTACCACGACATCAGGAACTGCCGGCTGGTGAACAGCGACCGCATGAACGCCGCCGGATGCGGCACCGAAAGCGCCGTCAGCGACGCCAGGACCTCCGGCCGGGTGTTGGCGAGCGCCCACGCGACCGACGCCCCCCAGTCATGCCCGACCACGTGAACCTTCCGGCCGCCGAGCTCCGGCGCGCCGATCAGCGTGAGGGCGTCCTCGGTCAGCTCGGACAGCCGGTAGGCGAACCGTCCGCGCGGCCGGGCGCCCGGCGAGTAGCCGCGCTGGTCGGGCGCGACGGTCCGGTAGCCCTCCGCGTGGAGCAGCGGCGCGAGCAGATCCCAGGAGCTGGACGTCTGCGGGAAACCGTGGAGCAGCAGGACGACGTCGCCGTCGAGCGGCCCTTCGTCCGAGACGTCGAACACCAGGCCGTCGCGGGTGAACGACGTGATCCGCCGCAGTTCGGTGCCGGGTTCGACGGTCATCGGCTGACCCACTGCCCGTGGAAGGTGTACCCGAGGCTGCCCGGGGCGGGCAGGGTGCAGACAGGCCCGTCGGCGACGGACTGGGCGTTGAAGATGACGATGTTCGCGACCCCGGCGGCGATCTCCGTGTTGTAGGTGATCAGCCAGCCCTGCTCGTCGAGCTGGCCCTTCTCCCGCGGGACGAAGATCGGTTCGCTGACGAGGTGCCCGGTCCCGAAGTCGTGGACGTCGACCTCACCACGTTCGGTGTCGTAGCGGGCGACCGCGGTGAACGCGATACCCGTTGACGAGTCGGTTCCGGCGGCGCCGTAGACGTTGCGGTGCGCGCCGGTCGAGCGGCGCTGGTCGATGGTCGGGAACTCCAGCGGCAGGGTGTGGAGCTGGTGCGCCTCGACCTTGCCCGACGAGCCGACCCGGTAGCGCCACAGCCGTCCGATGGGGAAGCAGGACGGGTCGGTGAGGTGGCTCATGCTGCTGAGCGCCTCGTGCATGACCGTCCAGGAACGGAAGCGGACCAGGTCGAAGACGACGTCGTCGCCGTCGTCGTAGGCGCCGGCGAAGTGCCACTGGAACCACGGGTCGGTCTCGACGACGCGGAACGGGCCGCCGTCGCGCGGGACGAGCAGGATCCGGGTGGGCTGGTCGCCGTGCCAGCGCATCGCGTCGAAGGTCGGGACGCGTCCCAGCAGCATGGCGGGCAGGTCGAGGATGACGGGCCCGAGGCAGAACACCAGGTGGGTGGCGGTCATCGCGAAGTCGTGGACCATGAACCGCTTCGGCAGCCGGATCGTCCTGACCTTCTCCAGGCCGGTGCCCCGCTGGGAGCGGTAGATGACCAGTTCGGGGCGCGGCCCGTAGACGCAGCCGAAGTTCCACACCTCGCGGGTGACCGGGTCCCAGCAGGGGTGGGCGGAGAACGGGGTGCCGGCCCGGCCCTGGTCGGGCAGGGCGCCGTCGAGGTCGCAGCGGCCGTGGGTCTTGAGGGTCTCGGGGTCGAGTTCCCACGGCATGTCGGCTTCCCAGAGGGCCAGCAGCCTGTCGTCGATCATCGCGACGCTCGTGTTGGCCTGCGCGGCGGGCGGCCGGAACATGTTGCGGAGCGCGCCGCCGGGGCCGTTCGCGCCGCCGAGCCGCAGCGGCGGTCCGTCGCCGCCGCGGGCTTCCAGCGACGCCCGGTAGGAGGGGGTCTTCACATAGCTCGAGCGCACCCGGACGGGCTGTCCCGGAGTGAAGGCGACCGAGCTGACCAGTCCGTCGCCGTCGATGACGTAGTCGGACAGGTGGTTGCCCGCGCCGTTGCGGTAGAGGGTTCCGGCCAGTCCCTCGGGGACGGCGCCCTGGCTCGGCCGGAGTTCGGCGTCGAGTTCAGGGGCCCAGCCGCCGCGTTGCAGATCCACGAGCGCTCCCGATGTGATCAATGAACACATTTGATGTGAGCGCTGATTACATCCTTCCGTGCGGGCTGTGTCAAGTGTGGTACGACTGGCTCCATGAACACCCGGGTCGGACGGCCCTACCACCACGGCTCCCTGCCGGAGGCGCTGGTGGCCCATGCCGTCGAGCTGTTGGACGAGGGCGGCGCAGAAGCGGTGACCGTCCGCGAGGTCGCGCGCCGCGCGGGCGTCTCCCCGTCGGCGCCCTTCCGGCACTTCGCCGACCGTGCGGCGCTGCTGGGCGCGGTCGCCGAGGCCGTCGCCATGGACTTCGGGGCCGTCCAGATGGCGGCCGTGGAATCAGCGGGCGAGGTGCCGTTCCGCGCGCTGGGCACGGCGTTCGTCCACTACGCGCTGGAGCATCCGCACCGGTTCGGCCTGCTGCGGACCGCGCTGTTCACCGCCGACCGCTCCCCGGTCATGGAGGTGGGCCACCGGCTGTTCAACGAGGCCGTCCGGGAAATGATCGTCGCCGGGCAGGACCGCGGCGACCTCCGCGCCGCCGACCCCGAACTGATCTTCACCGCCGCGCTGGCCCTGGTTTACGGCCTGTCCCAAATGTTCGTCGACTCCTACCTCGACGCCCCCCAGGCCGACCAGCTCATCGACCAGGTCGTCGACCTGTTCGGCCTCGGTGTCCTCGCCCCCGCCACCCCCCTGCGCATGGACCAGTGAGCGCGCGCGCAGAGAGCGGGAAGGGCCACGCCGAACGCGAGGGAGGCGAGCAGGGCGAGGAGCTCGGAGAAGGAGGCGAACAGCGGGTAGACCTGCCAGTGAGTCAGGTAGATGTACAGGGAGGCCCCGGCCAGAAGGCCGGCGAGCCGGTTGAGTGCGGCCGAACTGGGCAGCGTCGGAAACCAGACCAGCAGCGTGACGCCCGTGAGGATGACGGTCTCGCGGACCAGCTCACCTGAGCCGAAGTAGCCGGGCACCGACAGGAACGCGACGGCCGTCACCAGCAGCCGATGCCAGGGGAGCGTGGCCTTCGCGGCGGCCCAGCCGAGCGGGAACATCCAGAACGCGGCCAGGGCTTGCGGCAGCCCGAAACCGCTGCGGACGTCGAAGGCGTCGAACCGGGCGGCGAGCCCGACGGCCAGCAGCGCCAGCGGGAACGCGAACGGCGCGCGACGCTCGGCCCGGTCCAGCGCCGGGACGCTCAGCAGCGCGATCAACCCGACCAGCAGGTAGACGATCAGTTCGACGAACCAGTAGTTGCTCGACCGGGCGAGCAGGCTGTGCAGTAGCAGCGCCTGGTCGAGCTGGTAGGCGTCGGTGACGATCGCGGCGAAGGCGATCCAGGCGACGCTCGGCAGCACGATCCGGGTCAGGCTCCGCAGCAGATGTGAGCGTCGTGTGCCGGCCGGCGCGGCGGTCAGCTGGAACCTGGCGAGGTTGAACCCCGCCACGGCCAGCAGCAGATGAGCACCGCCGCGCACCGAGAACAGGGAGATGTGCGTCCCGACGATCAGCACGATCGCGACGGCCCGCAGCGCCACCCCCGTCTCCAGGGTGCGCCGCCGCGACGCCCTCGGCCGCAAGTCCTTGATCGGTTTGAGGTGCCAGTCGACGGGCAGCGGCCCGAGCCGCTCCTCCAGAAGCAGCGACATCTCCACGTAGGACAGCGAATCGCCGCCTAGCCCCACGAAACTGCTGTCCTCGCCGACGTCCGTCCGGCCCAGGACCCGCGCGTAGAGCTCGCACAGCTCCGTCCCGAGAACCGGCCCGGACGGCGCGGGCGCGAGCGCGATGAGCGCCGCGTGGTCGGGCTTGCCGTTGGGGAGCCGGGGCGGATCCGGCAGGACCAGGACCCCCATCCGGTGGGCGGGCAGCCCCGCCGACACGGCGACCAGCCCGGCGATCCGGCCGGGGACGCCGGACGGCACGGCGACGACGAGCACGGTGTCGTCGGCCGCGCAGATCGCGTGCACTCCCTGCGCGGCCAGGGCCGCCTCGATCCGGTCGGGGTCGATCCGGAGCCCGAAGATCTTGGCGAAGCGGCTGCGGCGTCCCGTCACCTCGTAGAGGCCGTCGGGGGCGCGGCGGGCGATGTCGCCGGTGGCCAGTTCGGTCACGGTCCGGCCGAGCGCCAGGTCGGCGGGGGTCTCGGCGTAGCCGAGCATGACGTTCGGCCCGCTGTAGAGGAGTTCGCCGGTGCCGGGTTCGGGGTGGTCGGCCAGCGGGGCGAGCCGGAACGCGCCGCCGGGGATCGGCACCCCGATCGCCGTGGGACGGGAGGCCGCCAGCTCGGGCGGCAGATACGCCATCCGGGCGGTGGCCTCGGTCTGCCCGTACATGACGACCAGATCCCAGCCCTGTTCCGCGCCGAGCGCGGCGTACCGGCGGACCTGGTCGGCGGGGAGCCTGCCGCCCGCCTGGGTGACGTAGCGCAGCCGCGGCAGCCGGAACCCGTCGAACCCGATCCGGTCGAGTAGGTCGAACGTGTAGGGCACCCCGGCGAAGGTCGTCCCGCGGGCCGAACGGAACAGCTCCCAAAAGCACGGGTCGGAGACCGACAGCTCGGTGAGGATCAGCGCGGCGCCGCACGTCAGATGGCTGTTGATCACCGAGAGTCCGTAGCAGTAGGACATCGGCAAGGTGGTCGCGGCCTGGTCGGACGGCCGGATCGCGAGGTACTCGGCGATCGCCGTGGCGTTGGCCGCGAGGTTCCGGTGGGAGAGCCGGACGAGTTTCGGCGAC
This sequence comes from Actinocorallia lasiicapitis, assembly GCF_054778695.1. Lineage (NCBI taxonomy): Bacteria > Bacillati > Actinomycetota > Actinomycetes > Streptosporangiales > Thermomonosporaceae > Actinocorallia > Actinocorallia lasiicapitis. The sequence goes on along the minus strand of NZ_BAAGZI010000005.1, from coordinate 2,083 downwards.
CCGGTCGAGCCGGACGTGCTCAGCAGGAGCGCGAGTTCGGGGTGGAGTTCGTGCGCGGTGCCTTCACGCCGCTCGTCGAGCTCGCCGTCGGGCCAGGCGACGACGTCGGGGTCGTAGGCGGCGACGAGGTCGTGCGCGGACCGTCCGGCGGGGACGAGCAGCAGCGGATGCCCCGCCGCGAGCGCCGCCAGATAGACGATCAGCGACGGCAGAGTGTTGGACGCGGCGAGCAGCACGAGCCGTCGTCCGGTGCCCAGCCGCCGCGCGGTCTCGGCGACCTGCGCCGCCAGTTCGGCGTAGGTGAGGGAGCCGTCGGCCGTGACGATCGCGGTCCGATCCCCATGAACCGCCAGGTCAGCGGCGAAAGACACGGAACTATGACCATCAAGGCAAGGCTGGTGGTAGGGCACCGGAGCATCTTAAGTTAGCCTTACCTACATTAAAAGATGACGAGTACCACTGGAAGGCCCTCCATGCGTCACCCCCTCCACCGCTGGATCGCCGCGCTCGCGACCGCCGCCCTCCTGACCCCCGCGCTCGCCGCCTGCGGTGGCGACGACGACGCGCTCGTCATCTACTCGGGCCGCACCGAAGGCCTGATCCAGCCGCTCATCACCCAGCTGGAGAAGGCGGTGGGCGTCGACGTCGAGGTCCGCTACGGCACCAGCGCCGAGCTCGCCGCCCAGCTCCTGGAGGAAGGCGACAAGACCGACGCCGACCTCTTCCTGTCCCAGGACGCGGGCGCCCTCGGCGCGCTCGGCAAGGACGGCCGGCTCGAGAAGCTCCCGCAGGCCACCCTCGACAAGGTCGACGCCAGGTTCCGCAGCGCGTCCGGCGACTGGATCGGCCTGTCCGGCCGGGTCAGGGTCCTCGCCTACGACCCGAAACAGGTCACCAAGGCCCCCGACAGCGTCCGCGATCTGGTGAAGCCGGAGTGGAAGGGCAAGGTCGGCTACGCGCCGACCAACGCGTCGTTCCAGACCTTCGTCACCGGAATGCGGATCATCGACGGCGACGACGCCACCCGCGTCTGGCTCAAGGGCCTCAAGGACAACGGGGTGAAGGCGTACGAGAACAACGTCGCGCTGCTCGACGCCGTCGACTCGGGCCAGGTCGGGCTCGGCCTGCTCAACCACTACTACTGGTATGAGAAGGCGGCCGAGAAGGGCGCCGACCAGCTCAACGCGAAGCTCCACTACCTGCCGGGCGGCGACCCCGGCGCGCTGATCAACGTGGCGGGCGTCGGCATCCTCAAGGGCACCGACCGCAACGCCGACGCCGTGAAGGCCGTCGACTTCCTGCTGGGCACCGAGGCCCAGACCTACTTCGCCGACAAGACCAAGGAGTACGCGCTGGCCGCCGGGGTCACCGGCACCGTCCCGGGGCTGCCGCCGCTGGCGTCGCTGAAGGCTCCCGCGATCGACCTCGGCAGGCTCGACTCGCTGCAGGAGACCCTGACCATGCTGCGGGAAGTCGGGATGGTCTAGGTTGACGCAGGTTCGTCCGCCCCTGGCCGTGCTGGGGCCCGCCTGCGCGGCGGGGGCGTTCGCGCTGCTGCCGCTCGTGTATCTGGCCGTCCGGTCGCTGGAGCGGGGCGCCGGTTTCGCGTGGGAGGTCGTCACCGCCGAAGGCACCGCCGGGCTGCTCGGCAGGAGCCTCGCGCTGGCCGCGGTGGTCGTCGCGGCCAGCCTGGTGCTCGGGGTGTCGCTGGCCTGGCTGACGGTCAGGACCAGGCTGCCGGGCGTCCGGTTCTGGGCGGTCCTCGCGGTCCTGCCGCTGGCGGTGCCGAGCTATGTGGCGGCGTTCACCTGGCTGTCGGTCGCCCCGGACAGCGCCGGGTTCAAGGGCGCGGCGATCACGTTGACGCTGGTCAGCTACCCCTACGTCTACCTTCCGGTCGCGGCGGTCCTGCGCGGCGGCGATCCCGCGCAGGAGGAGGTCGCGCGGTCGCTGGGCAACGGCCCGTTCCGGACGTTCGTGCGCGTCACCCTGCCGCAGGTGCGGCCGGCCGCCGCGGGCGGCGGGCTGCTGATCGTCCTTTAAGTGCTGTAGGACTTCGGCGCGGTGTCACTGATGCGCTATG
>NZ_BAAGZI010000004.1:0-50530 GCF_054778695.1 Actinocorallia lasiicapitis | reverse complement strand
GAGGCCGCGCTCTGCGCCATCGAGACCTCCCGCGCGCTGATCGGGCTCGGCCGGCTCGACGAGGCGATCACCCGGCTGCGCTCCGCGCTGGCCGAACCGCCCCGCCAGGAGCTCGACCCGATCGTCGCGCAGGCACAGCTCGTCCTGGCACAGGCCGAGCTGGCCAGGGGCGACGTGGACGCCGCGCTGCTGGTGCTGCGCACCACCTCGATCCATCTGGACCGGTTCCCGCCGAGCCGTGCGACGGCCTCCCTCGCCCGGGAGCTCGGCGACCTGTTCGACACCGCGGGCGACGGCGCCGCCGCCACCAACGCCTACCGGCGCGCCCTCGAATCGGTGGGGCTGCGCCCCACCCACCAGCCCACTCAGGCGCTGGCCGACCACTGATCCGCGTTCCCGGGCGGGCCGCCCGGGGCCACGGGTCGTGGCCCGTAGACTCGGTCATGGGATGATCGGGGGAAAAGCCATGGCACTGCGCGCGGCACAGAAGGCGTCGCTGGTCGACCAGGTGATCGGCCAGCTTTCGGAGGAGATCGCCCGCGGCACCTGGCCCGTCGGCGGCAAGATCCCGGCGGAGCCGGTGCTGGTGGAGCTGCTCGGCGTCGGGCGGAACACCGTCCGCGAGGCCGTCCGGGCGCTGACCCATGCGGGGCTGCTCGACAGCCGGCAGGGCGACGGCACCTATGTGCGCGCGACCAGCGAACTCTCCGGCGCGGTCCAGCGGCGGCTGCGTGCCGCGGAGATGCTGGAGATCCTCGAGGTGCGGTCGGCGCTGGAGATCCAGGCGGCCCGGCTGGCGGCGGCGCGGCGCACCGAGGAGGATCTGGCGCGGATCAACGCGGCGCTGGAGGCCAGGGAGGCTGCGCTGGGGTCGGGGACACGGGACGATTTCCTCGACGCCGATCTCGCGTTCCATGTGTCGGTCGTCGAGGCCACTCACAACCAGGTCCTCATCGACCTCTACGCGGATTTCACCGCGGCCGTCCGGGCCAGTGTGGTGCTTTCCGGTGATCTTCCGGCCGTGCCGCACCGGCCCATCGCGGACGCGATCGCGGCCGCCGATCCGGAGCGGGCGGCACAGGCCACCCACGACTGTTTCGAGAACGTTCGCCGCGGCGCGGGCTGAGTCGCCGCGGCGGTTCGCTGAAAACCCTTACCGGAACGGTCTTCCCGCACGGATTCGCCGGGATTCATGAGTTGTCTTCGGATTCATCCGTCGGGGAATCGTCGGGAAAATACCGTTTTCGACTGGACGGGTGGGGGGTTCAGTTGCGAGCCCGGTCAAGCCGTGATGAGGCGTCCGGTGATTTCGACGGACGGGCTGATCGCGCGGAGCCGGGTGGCGAGGGCCTCGCCCGCGGCGTCCAACCGTTCGAGGGGGTAGGGCTCCAGCCGTTCCAGAAGGAAGAGGGCGTTCTTGGTGTCCTCGGTGATCCGGGTGCGGACGCACTGACGCCAGTTCCAGCGACGGCAGGTCGCGCCCTCGTCGTCGCGCCAGATGACCTCGCCGGCGGCGGGCGGCTCGTCATCGCCGAAGGTCTCGGTGCCGTCGGCGAGGGTGAGGCGGGCCGGGCCCCGGTAGGTGTCGAGGTCCTCGCCGCCGATCGGCAGGGCGTACTCGACGCTGACGGCGTTGTAGGCGTCGACGACGCGGTTGATGCTGGGCAGCGAGTCGGCGCGACGGATCAGGGCGTCGACCGACGGGCGGGTGCGGTTCGGTTTGGCGCCGAACGCCTTGTAGGCGTCGCGCCAGGCCGTGATGTGGGGGTCGTCCGGGGCGGCGATCTGGGCGGCGGCCGTCAGCCAGGAGGCGGACTGCTGATCGCCGGGCGCGTTCGACAGCCCCTCAGCGATCAGGACGAGTACCGCGAAATCGGGGCGAAGGGCGCGCACCTGTTCGTCGACGACGATCGAATCGAGCATGACCCGATTATCCATGGGAGCGCGCCCGGAACCCGTCACGGGGTCATGCGGCCGTGCCGTGGCCTTGAGGGAGCTCCTGCCGGTGCCCTCCAGTTTCACCGGCGGGCTCGACCTCAAGGCCACGACCCTTTTCTTCGGCGGCTTCCGCCGCCGAAAGTCCAACGTCGAACCAGACCCTGGTACCGGCCGGTTCGCGAGTGATGCCCCACTTCGTCGCGCAGCTGTCGAGGAGTTCGCTGCCGCGTCCCTCGGTGGATTCCGGGGCGACCCTGCAGAAACAGGGCGCGGTGTAGGAGCCTTCGTCAGCGACGACGATCCGCGCCCAGTCCGCGGTGTGGCTGACGGTCACGGTGAAGTGGCCGCCGACCTCTCCGCTTTCGGTGTGTTCGACCGCGTTGGTGGCGGTCTCACTGACGAGCAGGATCGCGTCGTCACGGTAGGAGTGATCGATTCCGAGCTGGTCCGCGACGAATCTTCGCGCCGTGCGGACCTGGTCGGGACGCCCGGGCAGCCGCAGGCTCCGCACCTTGGCAGTCATATGAGCTCGCCTCCGCAATAACGAGTCACTCCGGGTGAGCACCCGATGACACGATGGTCTCCCTTTTGCGGTCATGCTCGCAAGCGATTCCGGACTTCTGGCAGCTTTCCTCGAGTGATCGGCCAGAGGGCGAATCCGATGAACAGCGCCAAGAGATGCCCGGCGGTGCTGTACCGCCCGAAGACCACCACAGACGAAGGAACCAGGATGATCAGTGACAGAAGCAGCGCCCAGCGGCGCCATCCGGTCAGCCGGTAGACCAGCAGGGCGACGAGCGTGAGGCTGCCCATGCTGACCCCGACGTCGATGATCCCGACGAAGTCGTGCCGGAGCACACCCTCCTCCACGAGCCGCGCGGCCCGCGTCGTGGTGATCGCACTGGCGCCGATATGACCGATGTAGAACGCCAGGACCGCCCTGGCCGTGCCGAGCCAGCGCTCGACCGGCGCCCAGACCAGGAGCGCGAGCAGGGTGACATAGGGCAGATCGTCCAGTTCCGTCCAGAGCGCCGAGGTGATCAGCACCGAGATCGGATAGCGCTCCATCTCGTACAGATTGGTGCTGTGCGTGCGGAGCACCGCGTCCTGGACGCCGTCCGGGAGGCCCGCGAGCATCACCCCGTGCATGACGACGAGCATCCACAGGACCGCCGACGCCGGGTTCCTGCGCGTCCAGCCGACCGCCCACCGCCAGCCGCGCCTGACCTGCGCACCGCCCGGCCAGTTCCACCCGGCGGCTGCCGCGAGCAGCAGCGTCAGGATGAGGATCAGTGGTTCGGCCAGCGGAAACATCACCTGGTCCGGTACCCAGGCGAAGATCCACTCAAGCGGCGACGGGCGCCGGCTTCCCTACGGGCGGGGCGGCCATCGTGGGCGCCGCGTCAGCGTCGTTGATCTTCAGCGCGAGGGCCGCGCCGAGCAGGGACATCGCGGCGGCCGCGGCGAACGCCCAGTGGTAGCTGCCCGCGGTCGGGGCGATCGCACCGGCCGGCTTGGCCAGCGCGAGCACGGTCGACAGACCGGCGACGCCGAGCGCGGCGCCGAGCTGGCGGAGCGCGCTGAACATCGTCGAACCCTGCGCCGACAGGCTCTTGGAGACCGTCGCGAACGCCGCGGTCGACGCCGGGATGAACACGTGCGCCATCATCAGGCCGAGGAAGAACATGACGACCGGGATCAGCGGAACCGCGATCCAGCCGAGCAGCACGATCAGCCCGGCGACGACCGTCAGGCTGAACGCCATCATCCGGCGCGGACCGATCTTCCGGTAGCCGCGCGGCACGAGCTGCGAGCCGAGCATGACCCCCAGCGCCTCGGGGAAGGTGAACAGCCCGGCGTGCAGCGCCGAGAAACCGCGGCCCTCCTGCAGCGCGAGCGGGAGCAGGAACAGCACGCCCATGAATCCGGCCGTCGAGAAGACCGAGGCGATGTTGGTCCAGCGGAACAGCCGGTCGCGGTAGAGGCGCAGGTGGAGCATCGGACGGCGTTTGCGGAGCTCGACCTGGATCAGCGCGCCGATGAGGATCAGCCCGCCGAGGCCCGTCAGCAGGACGCGGTGGGACGTCCAGCCGGAGTTCGCGCCCTCGCTGAGCGCGTACATGATTCCGGCGAAACCGGCCCCGGCCAGGACGAACCCGGCGGCGTCGAAGCTGCCCGCCTCGGGTTCGACATGCTCGGGCAGGGTCAGCAGCCCGAAGACGATCGCGACGATCCCGATCGGCAGGTTGAGGAAGAAGACCCAGCGCCAGCCGACGCTGTCGACCAGCAGCCCGCCCAGCACGGGCCCGAGCGCGGGCGCGATCGCCATCGGGACCATCAGGATCTGGTTGGCGCGCATCCGCTCCGCCGGCGGGTAGACCCGCAGCAGCATCGCCATCCCGACGGGCGTGAGCATCCCGCCGCCGACCCCCTGCAGGATCCGGAACGCGATGAGCTGGGTCTCGCTGGTCGCGAAACCGCAAAGCGCCGAGGCCAGCGTGAACAGGCCGAACGCGATCAGGAAGATCCTGCGGTTGCCGAAGCGGTCGGCGAGCCAGCCCGAGGCGGGGATCACCACGGCGAGGCTGACCAGATAGCCGGTGACCATGGCGCCGATCCCGGTGACCGGCACGTCGAAACCGTCCGCGATCTTCGGCAGGGCGACGTTGACGATCGTGGTGTCGAGGATCGAGACGAACATGGCGGCTACGAAAACCACACTGACGGCGACCTTGGGTGTGATCTTCGTGGGCAAGGGGCTCCTTCTGGTCGTCCGGGGGTTCAGGCAACCAGGGTGAAACTTGCCAAGTCAAAGAAATATTCCGTGGCGGCCGGGCTGGGAGCTAGCGGGTGAGGGCGTTGAGCCTGGTCAGGTCGTCGGGGGTGAGCTCGAGGTCCGCGGCGGCGAGGTTCTCGTCGAGGTGGTCGGGGTCGGCGGTGCCGGGCGTCGCGATGATCACTCGGGAGTAGGAGAGCAGCCAGGCCAGCGCGACCTGCGCCGGGGTCGCGTCGTGCGCGGTGGCGATCTCGTTGACGGCCGTGTTGGCGTCGCCCGTCAGGGCGCCGTTGCCGAGCGGGAACCACGGCAGGAACGCCAGGTCGCGGACCTCGCAGAGCTCGATGACCTTCGCCGACTCGCGGTCGAGCAGGTTGAAGCGGTTCTGCACCGAGGCGATCTCGGTGATCTCCAGTGCGGCGTGCAGCTGCTCGACCGTCACCGTATCCAGGCCGATATGCCGGATCTTGCCCTCTTCGCGAAGCTCGGCGAGCGTGCCGAGCTGGTCGGCGAGCGGCACCTGCGGGTCGATCCGGTGGAGCTGGTAGAGGTCGATCCGGTCGAGCTTCAGCCGATGGAGGCTGCCCTCGGCCGCCGCGCGCAGCGCCTCCGGACGTCCGTCGATGTGCCATTCGGTCGCCGACGTGCGGACGACCCCGCCCTTCGTCGCGATGTGCAGCCCCATCGGATAGGGGTGCAGCGCCTCGGCGATCAGCTCCTCGGCCAGATCGGGCCCGTAGTTGTCGGCGGTGTCGAGCAGATCGGCGCCGCCGCGGACGGCCTGCTTCAGCAGCGCGACCGCGTCGCCGTCGGGGAGCTCGCGGGGCCCCCAGTAGCCGGACCCGACGAGGGCGGCGGTACCGAACCCCAGCCTGTGGACGGGCAGGTCACGCCCCACGAAGAACATCCCAAACGACATGAACCCTGACTCTAACCGACGGCTGGAGCAGGCCATACGTACGGGATTGGCCCTTTCCCGGTCTCGCCAGGTCAACGCAGGCTGAGTCCATGTTGGTACTGGCTCAGGTGAGCGACACCCATCTCGACCTCGGCGCACGCAACGCCCGGCGGGCACGGCACGTCATGGATCAGGTGCGGCGGCTGCCCGTCGACGCGCTGCTCGTCACCGGCGATATCGCCGACAACGCCGCGGCCGCGGAGTACGAGCAGGCACTGGAGATACTTTCCTGTTCGGTTCCGACAGTGTTCTGTCCCGGCAACCATGACGACCGGGCGACGCTGCGGAAGGTCCTGCTCGGCGACGGGTCCGGCGGGGACGGGCCCGTCAACCAGGCCCTCGATCTGGACGGGCTGTCGGTGCTGCTGATCGACTCGACGGTGCCCGGCGAGATCCACGGACGGCTGGAGGACTCCGTCCTGGAGTGGCTGGCGGACGCGCTCGACGCGCGGCGCGGCGTACCGACCGTCCTCGGGATGCACCATCCGCCGGTCTCGGTGGGGATCCCCTGGCTCGACGGATACCTGCTGCGCGAACCGGACAGGCTCGAACAGATCGTCCGGCGGTTTCCCCAGGTCGTCGCGGTGGTCGCGGGGCACGTCCACACCGCGGCGGCGGCCGCTTTCGCCGGGGTTCCGGTGATCACCGCACCGGCGACGATCAACACCGCGCTCACTCCCGCGGAACCCGCCGACCTGGACTGGGACCTGCCGCCAGGGTTCACGCTGCATGTGTGGAACGGCACGAGTCTCACCTCGCACGCACGTGTCTGCCCCTGAATTTCGTTGTTCGCGAAGTATGACCGGAGTGTGGACCGCGACAGACTCTTATCGCGGCCGTTCACCGGCTGGTGTCGGGGAGACACACCCCGGGCAGGGCGTGGTGCGGTCACGCTCTGCCCGGGGACACCCCCAGCTCAGGCCGCGTGCCCCCGCGTCTTCCGCCAGAGCGGGCTCACGAAGTAGTGGTTGTCGAACCGCTCCGCCGACGCCGCGATCTCCCCCGGATCGGCCTCCCCCCGCTGGACGCGCTCCAGCAGCCGGAAGTAGTCGAAACGGCCCATTCCGGTGGTGAAGCTGCACAGCACCTCGACGTCCTGGCCCGCGACGGCCCCGAACGCGTGCGGCACCCGCGGCGGCACGACCAGGGTGTCGCCCTCCCCCAGGATCAGAACCTCCTCGTCGAGCAGGAACTCCAGCTTTCCGCTGAGCACGTGGAAGATCTCGGACGCCCGGGTGTGGAAATGGGCGGGCGCACCGTCGGACCCGTCCCGCAGCACCGACCGGTAGAGCGTCGTGTCCGCGTCCTCGACGAGCAGGTGCACGGGGGCCTTCGGCGCCGTCAGCACCACTTCTTGTTCCGCAGCACGCACCAGCATTCGCACTCCCTCATTCTGGATGTCTTGGGTCCAAGATTACCAGAGATCTAGGACATTTTGTATCCAGAATTTGCGGACCTCATAGGGTGCGAGGCGTGATCAAAGGTGTGATGTTCGACTTCTCCGGGACGCTGCTGCGGATCGAGCCGATCGAGGAGTGGGTCCGCGCGGTGCTCGACACGTCCGAGACGTCCCTGCCCGAAGCCGCGATCCTCGCCTGCGTGGAGCGCCTGGAGCACTTCGGCGCGCAACCCGGCGGCCCGGCCCCGGCCGAGATCCCGCCCCGTATCCACCCCCTGTGGACGACCCGCGACCTCACCGCCGAGAACCATCGCGCCGCCTACACCGCCCTGACCATCGAGGCGCTGCCGCCGCTGCCGTCCTTCACCACCCGCCTGCTGGCCGACGCGCTCTACGACCGCACTCAGCATCCGGCCGCGTGGCGTCCCTACCCCGACACCGCCCCGACCCTCGCCGCCCTGCACGAACGCGGCATCCCCGTCGCGGTCGTCAGCAACATCGGCTGGGACCTCCGCCCCGTCTTCAGCCACCACGCCCTCTCCCCCTACATCGACCATTACCTCCTCTCCTACGAATTCGGCGCTCAGAAGCCCGACCCGTCCGTCTTCGAAGCCGCCTGCGCCGCCCTCGGCCTGCCGCCGGCCGCCGTCCTCATGGTCGGCGACGACCTCCACGCCGACACCGGCGCCGCCGCCCTGGGCTGTCCCCTTCACCTCGTCGAACCTCTCCCGGCCGACGCCCGGCCGTCCGCCCTGCTCCCCGTCCTGGCTCTCCTCTAGGCCGTCGCCCCCGCGTGACCCCGGCCGGAGGGCGGTGTCTACGGTGGCAGGGTGAGCAGCGTGTTCCCCGGCGAAGACCCGGACCATGTGGCGCGGCGCGCCTCCTCCTTCGGCGCTTCCGCAGCGGACTACGCGGAGGCAAGACCCGGCTACCCGGCCGACGCCGTCCGCTGGTGCCTGGCCGACGCGCCCGGCGGACGCGTCCTGGATCTCGGCGCCGGAACCGGCAAACTCACCGAGACGCTGCTCGGCCTGCCCGAAGTCGGGCATCTGACGGCCGTCGAACCCGACGCGGCGATGCTCGCCGAGCTCCGCCGCCGCCTTCCCGACCTGCCCGCTCACCAGGGCACCGCCGAGTCGATCCCCCTGCCCGACTCCTCGGTGGACGCCGTTCTCGTCGGCCAGGCCATGCACTGGTTCGACCAGGAGTCCGCCGCCGCCGAGATCGCCCGCGTTCTCGTGCCCGGCGGTGTGCTGGCCGCCCTCTGGAACGTCGACGACGACCGGGTGCCCTGGCTGCACGCGCTGAAGTCCCTGACCGGCAACACCGCGTCCTACCTGAACGAACGCACCGTCCCCATGCTGTCGGGCACCGCCCTGTTCCCGCCCGCCGAACGCGCCGACTTCCCCAACCCGCAGCCCCGCACCGTCGACTCCCTCCTGGCCACTTTCCAGACCCACTCCCAGCTTCTCCTCCTGTCCCCCGAAGCCAGAACCACCGTCCTCGCCAAGGCCAGAGCCCTCCTCACCACCACCCCCGAAACCTCCTCCGGCCCCTTCCTCCGCCCAATGATCACCACCACCTACCGCACCACAAGCCTCCACATCAGAGGCACATGAGGGATCAAGTCGCGGGGAACGGTGCCGGATCGCGGCGGTTTCGGGGTCAAGGGGTGGCGGGGGGCCAGGTGGTGAGCGTCAGGTGGAGGGCTCGGAGGAGTTGGGGCCAGGTGGCGTTGAGGGGGCGTGGGAGGTGGAAGGAGGCGGTGGATTCGAGGACGGTGAAGCCGTGGAAGGTGCTGCGGAGGAGGCGGACGGCGTCGGTGGCGTCGGGTTCGGGGAGGTCGTAGGCGCGGAGGACAGCCGTGGTGATCTCGATGAGGCGGCGGTGGCCCGGGGACGTCGCGGCCAGGTCGGGCAGGAGCGGGAGCTGGACAGCGGCGTAGCGGCCCGGATGGGTGACGGCGAAGGCGCGGTAGGCGTCGGCGAAACCGTAGAGGGCCTGCTCATGGGCGCGGCCGGCGACGGCGGCGGCCAGCCGGTCGGCGAACTCCGTCGCCGACAGCAGGGCGACCCTTGCCCGCAGATCCTGGACGTTCTTGACGTGCGAGTAGAGGCTGGCGTCCTTCACGCCGAAGCCGCGGGCGAGTGCGGTGACGGTCACGGCGTCGAAACCGATCTCGTCGGCCAGATCGGCGGCCGCCACAGCGATCCGGTCGGGAGTGAGTCCGGCTCGCGCCATCCACCCGCCTTCCTAGGATGATTAACCATTTGCCTAGAGCCTCTAGGAATCGTAGCTTGGCCTTATGCGATCCGTCACCGAAGCCGAGATCCGCGCCTCGTTCGTGAACTGCACGAAGGGTGAGGCCAAGCGGCTCGCGATCCCCCGCGATCTGGCCGACCGCCCGTGGGACGACCTCGATTTCCTCGGCTGGCGCGACCTGTCCGGATCGGACCGCTCCTACCTGGTCACCGAGCACGAGGGCCGGCTCATCGGCGTCCTGCTGCGCACCGTCACCCCGTCGCGCACCCAGCCGCGCCGCAGCATGTGCTCTCTCTGCCTGACCACCCACCCGGGCGACGGCGTCTCCCTGATGACGGCCCGCCGCTCCAGCGGCAACTCCTTCGGCCTCCACATCTGCACCGACCTGGACTGCTCCCTCTACCTCCGAGGCATCAAAAAGCCCGCCCCCGGCGGCCGCTTCGAAGAGTCCCTCCCGCTATCCGCCCAGATCACCCGCACCACCGAAAAACTCTCCGCCTTCCTCATCAACCTGCTCTGACTCCCGTGAGCTAGCTGGTCGCCATGTCAACGAAGCGGCTGTAGTGCCCCTGGAAGGCGACGGTCACCGTGGCGGTCGGACCATTACGGTGCTTCGCCACGATCAAGTCGGCCTCGCCCGCACGGGGTGATTCCTTTTCGTAAGCGTCTTCGCGGTGCAGCAGGATGACCATGTCCGCGTCCTGCTCGATGGAGCCCGATTCGCGGAGGTCGGAGACCATGGGGCGTTTGTCGGTGCGCTGTTCGGGGCCTCGGTTGAGCTGGGAGAGGGCGATGACGGGGACGTGGAGTTCCTTGGCGAGGAGCTTCAGGTTTCGGGAGAACTCGGAGACTTCGACCTGGCGGCTTTCGACGCGTTTTCCCGAAGTCATCAGCTGCAGATAGTCGATGACGACCAGACGAAGGTCATGCTGCTGTTTCAGGCGACGGCATTTGGCACGGATCTCCATCATCGACATGTTCGGTGAGTCGTCGATGAACAGCGGCGCTTCCGCCACTTCGCTCATGCGGCGCGCCAGCCGAGTCCAGTCGTCGTCGTTCATCGTGCCCGACCGCATCGCGTGCAACGCCACCCGAGCCTCCGCCGACAGCAGACGCATCGTGATCTCGTTCCGCCCCATTTCCAGGCTGAAGAACGCCGACGTCAACCCATGCTTGATCGAAGCCGCCCGGACGAAATCCAACGCCAACGTCGAGTTGTGCGTCGGAATGCACGCGCGGCTCGCCAGATACATGTGATCGTCGTTGTCCACCTGCACGCACCGCACCGGCACCGACTCGATCGGACGCACATCCACGATGTACCGCACCTGCGTCTTCGCGTCGACGTCCACCTTCGCGCGCTGCCGCTCCGCCTTCCGTGACAGCCCGAACACGATCTCCGTAGGAGTGAAGTCGATCCGATAGAACGTCGAGGTCTCCTCGCGCCGGCCCTCGACCTTCTTGGCCCGTATGGTCGCTTTCCAGCCGAGACTCAGCACAAGTTCAAGGAAGTCATCGGCAAGTCTCTTGTTGACGACCCCGAACTGGACCTGCCCGATCTCCGAGATGGAGCCGTCGGTGTCCAGCAGACCTGCGAGCAGATCCATCCGCTGCTCGCGCGAGGCCCGAAGGTAAGCCTGCGGAATGTGCTTGTTCTCGAAGACGCCGATCTCGCGAAGCTTCGCACTCAGTCCAGCCTCGTCTGAGCTTATCCCGGCCCCGAGCCATGCACCCAGGACGTAGGGATGAACGGCGAGTTCGACTTCAGGCAGGTCGAATGTTCTGGCCGTCGGCACAGCGTGGTTGGGGCGCCCATCGGCACAGCGGAGCGTTTTCGCGATCTCCTCGGTGGTCTTGGTCTCGGTGTGAACAGCGGTCGTCGCGAAACCGATCGGACGCTCGGCTCTCTCCTGCACGGACACATGACGCACAACGAGCTGGCCACCGTCACGCACACGCGAAATCGCGTCGTTCGCCCAAGAGAGATTCTGCTTGTTCTCGCTCTTCTGCCGACGGCTCGCTCTTGTCGTTGTCTTCCACTGATGTTCAGCGTCGGCAACGATAACGGTGCCGTCAGAGAATTCGACTTCATAACAGGGGCGGCCGATCATGACCGTCGTGGCGGCGACGACTCTGGTCGGCTTGCCGTCTCCGCCGATCAGGAGATCTCCGACGTTGACTTCACCCATCGTCGTCCAGCCCGTGGGAGTCGGCAAAGCAGTGGAAAGCTCAAGAGCCTTCCCCATGGCGGGTCTGGCGGCCACGACGATCATTTGGCCGCCGTGGAGGCCGTTGGTGAGGGCGTCGAGGTCGGTGAAGCCGGTGGGGCAGCCGATCATGGAGCCGTCGCGGGAGCTGATGGCTTCGAGCTCGTCCAGGGCGCCGGGCATGATCTCGGACAGGGGCTGGTAGTCCTCGCCGCTGCGTTTGTCGGCGATGGCGTAGACCTCGGCCTGGGCCTGGTCGAGGAGGTCGTCGGCTTCGGCGCCCTGGGCGTAGCCGAGCTGGACGATGCGGGTGCCGGCCTCGACGAGGCGGCGCAGGATCGAACGCTCCTGGACGATCTTGGCGTAGTAGCCGGCGTTGGCGGCCGTCGGAACGGAGTTGATCAGGGTGAAGAGGTAGGGCGCGCCGCCGGTGCGGGCCGCTTCGCCCTTCTTGGTGAGCTCGGCGCCGACGGTGATGGCGTCGACGGGCTCGCCTCGGCCGTAGATGTCGAGGACGACGTCGTAGATGATCTGGTGAGCGGGGCGGTAGAAGTCCGAGGACTTCAGCTCCTCGATCACGTCTGAGATGGCGTCCTGCGACAACATCATGCCGCCGAGCACACACTGCTCCGCGTTGATGTCGTGCGGCGGGACTCGCTCGAACTCGGGTTCCCTAGGGATCTCCGCGACGCTCATCCGGCCACCCCCTTCCCCCTGGACTAACCCCACGCCCCAGTTCTAACTGACGCGTCTGACATTCTCGGGGGGAACGGCGCTACACCCAACTTGATCTGTTGATAAGCCTGTGGACGACCTGTGCAGAGACGGGCTCAGGGCTGTGCACGACCTGTGGAAAACCTGGGGACAACGCCGTGGACAGATCCAAGATTAGGGGCTTGAGCTGCGGAAACGTCATCCACTGCCTGTGGGGAAAAGAAAACATGACCGGGAGATCCTCGCGCTGGCGATTCCGGCGTTCGGGGCGCTCGTAGCGGAGCCTCTGTTCCTGCTTTCGGACACGGCGATCGTCGGCCGGCTGGGGACGGCGGAGCAGGCAGGTCTGGCGATCGCCGCGCAGGCGCTCATGACGCTGATCGGCGTCTGCGTGTTCCTGGCGTACGGGACGACGGCCGCGGTGGCCCGGCAGGTCGGCGCCGGCCGGCTGCGGGACGCGACCCGTCAGGGCGTCGACGGGATCTGGCTCGCGCTCGGGATCGGCGCGCTGCTGGTGGCGCTCGGGGTTCCGCTGGCACCGCAGATCGTCGGGATCTTCGAGCCGAACGAGTACGCCGTGGAGTATCTGCGGATCAGTCTGCTGGGCGCGCCGTCGATGCTGGTGGTGCTGGCCGGGACGGGTGTGCTGCGCGGCCTCCAGGACGGCCGGACCCCGCTGCGCATCGCGTCGGCGATGTTCGCGGTGAACCTGCTGTTGAACGCGGTGTTCGTGCTCGTGTTCGGCTGGGGCATCGCCGGGTCGGCGTGGGGGACGGTGCTCGCGCAGACGGGTGGCGCGCTGTTCTATCTGGCGAGTGTCGTGCGGTTGGCGCGTGCGCACGGTGCTTCGCTGCGTCCGGATCGGGCGGGCGTGCGGGCGTCGGCGACGGCCGGGGTGGCGCTGGTGGTGCGGACGGTCTGCCTGCAGGCGACGCTGGTGATCGCGACGATCGTCGCGGCCCGGCAGGGTTCGGACGAGGCCGCGGCGTACGGGATCAGTTCGCGGATCTGGCTGCTGTCCTCCTATGTGCTGGACGCGGTGGCGATCGCGGGCCAGTCGATCGTCGGCAGGTATCTGGGGGCGGGCGACGTGCCGGGCGCGAAGGCGGCGACCAGGCGGATGCTGGAGTGGAGCCTGTGGACGGCCGTGGCGTTCGGGCTGGTGCTGCTGGCGGTGCGTCCGTGGGTGGGCTGGCTGTTCACGTCCAGCCCGGAGGTTCATGCGCTGCTCGGGAGTGCGCTGCTGGTCGTGGCGTTGATCCAGCCGTTGGGCGGTCCGGTGTTCGCGCTGGACGGCGTGCTGATCGGCGCGGGTGACATGCGGTACCTGGCGTGGGCTCAGGTCGTCACGTTGCTGGCTTTCCTGCCCGCGGCGTGGCTGGCGGCCGGGCAGGGGCTGGTGGTGCTCTGGCTGGCGATCGGGTGGTGGATGCTGGCGCGGCTGGTCACTCTGGCGTTGCGGGCGCGCACGGGCGCCTGGCTCATCACGGGTGCGGCGCGCAGCACCTGAATCTCCTTGAACAGGAGTTCGAAAACTTGCTCGAACTGTCGGCCCTCTTCGCTAAACTTCGAACATGCGTTCACCGCACGGCGACCGGCTGGCTCGCCTCACCCAGGCCATCGACGACTTGGCGGCGCACGGCCTCGCCGGGTTGCCGCCCGACGCGCTGGCCGAACGCGTAGCCGTCACCCTCGCTCTCGTCGAGGGGATCAACCCCGAGGAGATCAGGCGGCGCACCAGGTACACGGGCATCGAGAACTGAGTCAGTCCTCGGGACGCACCCAGGTGTCGCCTTGGAAGAGCAGGAAGACGAAGACGAGTAGAGCGGCATAACCGAGGACGAGCCCGGCGGTCGCCAAGGGGTAGCCGCGCTCGTCATGGGCGCGGATCTGACGGCGGGCGAGGTGGCCGAAGAAGACGGCGAGGAGGCTGCCGAGCCAGCAGCCCCAGAGAACGGCACAGACGAGGGACGCGACAGCGTAGGGGTTGGTGCGACGCACGAAGCTGATGTTCCCACGGCTTTTAACGCGAAACGGGCCGGATCGCTATGATCCGGCCCGTTTCGGTGGAAGATGGCGGGCCGTAACCGAGGAGACGGCCGCTGATCTTCGTTAGGCGACGTTCAGGTTGACCGTGCCGGCGACGTCGGCGTGCAGCCGGACGACGACCTGGTGCGAACCCGTGGTCTTGATCGGGTTACCGATCTCGATCCGGCGCTTGTCGAGGTCGGGACCGCCGGCGGCCTTGACGGCCTCGGCGATGTCACCGGCGGTGACGGCGCCGAAGAGGCGGCCGCTCTTGCCGGACTGGGCCTTGACGACGACCTTCAGACCCTTGAGCGAGTCCGCGATCTCCTTGGCCTGCTCCAGCGTCGCGATCTCGCGAGCGGCGCGGGCCTTCTTGATGACCGCGATCTGCTTCTCGGCGCCCTTGGTCCACTGGATCGCGAACTGGCGGGGCACGAGGTAGTTACGGCCGTAGCCGTCCTTGACCTCGATGACGTCGCCGGGAGCGCCCAGGCCGGCCACCTGCTGAGTCAGGATGAGCTTCATGATCTGGTCACCCTTCCTTAGCGAGCGGTGGAGGTGTACGGGAGCAGCGCCATCTCGCGCGCGTTCTTGATCGCCGTGGCGACGTCGCGCTGGTGCTGAGTGCAGTTGCCGGTCACCCGGCGGGCCCGGATCTTGCCCCGGTCGGAGATGAACTTCCGCAGGAGCGGAGTGTCCTTGTAGTCGACGTAAGAGATCTTCTCCTGGCAGAACAGGCAGACCTTCTTCTTGGGCTTACGGGGCGGTGGCTTGGCCATCGTGGTGCTCCTTGTTCAGAGCCCCGCCGAAGCGGGAATGGACTGTATCGGACAGTTGTGGCTACGCACGGGGCGTCGCCACGGGTTCAACCTGCGGGCGAGTGGCCTGCCGTCCTAGAACGGGGGCTCCTCGGAGAATCCGCCGCCGGACGGGGCGGGGCTGGCCCAGGGGTCGTCGGCCGGCGCGGAGTAACCCCCGCCGCCACCGCCGCCCTGCTGGTAACCGCCGCCACCACCCTGCTGGTAGCCGCCTCCGCCGCCACCACCGAAGTTACCGCCACCACCCTGACGGGTGGTCTTGGTGACCTTGGCGGAAGCGTTCTTCAGAGACGGACCGACCTCGTCGGCCTCGATCTCGTAGACGGTGCGCTTCTCGCCCTCTTTGGTCTCGTAGGAGCGCTGCTTGAGGCGGCCCTGCACGATGACCCGCATCCCGCGCTGGAGGCTTTCGGCGCAGTTCTCCGCCGCCTGCCGCCACACGTTGACGGTGAGGAAGAGGCTTTCGCCGTCTTTCCACTCGTTGGTCGCCTTGTCGAGGAACCGGGGCGTGGACGCGACGCGGAAGGACGCGACGGCCTGGCCGCTCGCGGTGAACCGCAGGTTCGGGTCCTCGACGAGGTTGCCGACGAGAGTGATCGTGGTGTCGCCTGCTGCCATAAGGGGTAACGCTCCCGACGAGAGAGGTGTCTAGTGGACCTCGGGACGCAGGACCTTCGTACGCAGCACCGACTCGCTCAGGTTGAGCTGGCGGTCAAGCTCCTTGACCAGCGCGGGCTCAGCGGTGAGGTCGGCGACGGCGTAGATGCCCTCGGACTTCTTCTGGATGTCGTACGACAGGCGCCGGCGGCCCCAGACGTCGACCTTCTCGACCGATCCGCCACCGGTCTTGACGACGTTCAGGAAGCCGTCGAGGGTGGGGGTGATCTGACGCTCATCGAGCGACGGGTCGAGGATCACCATGACTTCGTAGCGACGCGACATGCGGTCCCTACCTCCTTTGGACTGATGCGGTCACGGCCGTTCCGTGACAGGAGGGCTAAGCCTTCGTGCCCCGCGCAGAGTGCGGGACTGAAACAGGCTACCAACAACCAGCAGGTTGTCGGGCCCAATGCTCCAGCTCGCCGGCTGGAGCGCCGGGCGGCCCTCCGGTCACTGGCGCCTCCCGGCGGTGCTTGGGGGAAGGTCGGCCGCCGAGAGGGGTCAAGCCGCCGCGCGCCGCCTGTCCAGTTCCGCCATGAGGTCGAACATGCGTGACCTCATCTTGGCGGTCTGGGTGGTCAGCGTGGACAGCTCGTCGATGAGATCGGCGTCCGGCATGACGTTCAGCTCGTTCATCGGCCCTCCTCGGTCGAAGTTGTGTTCGACCCTAGCGCGGAGGTCCGACAAAATTCGAGACCGGGCCGCGACCCGCCGATAACCTGGGGTTCATGCGTATCGGAGCCCATGTCAGAGACCTTGATCCGCTCGTCGCAGCGGAAGAGGTGAAAGCGGAGGTCGTCCAGTTCTTCCTGGGCGACCCGCAGTCCTACAAGGCGCCGGTGATCCCCGACGGGCTGGGCGACCTGGTCAAAGCGTCGGACATCGACGTGTTCGTCCACGCGCCGTACCGGATCAATGTGGCGACGGCCAACAACCGGATCCGGATCCCCAGCCGGAAGCTGCTCCAGCAGCATCTGACGGCGGCGGCCGAGATCGGCGCGAAGGGCCTGATCGTGCACGGCGGCCATCTGGACGGCAAGGACGATCCGCAGGTCGGGTTCGACAACTGGCGGAAGGTGTTCGAGCGCCTCGACTGCCCGATCCCGGTGCTGATCGAGAACACGGCGGGCGGCGAGAACGCCATGGCCCGACGGTTCGACCGGATCGCCCAGTTGTGGGAGACCCTGGATGGTGTGGCCGACATGGACAAGAACGTCGGTTTCTGTCTGGACACCTGCCACGCCCACGCCGGCGGCGAGACCCTGCTCGACGCCGTCGAACGGATCAAGGCGATCACCGGGCGGATCGACCTGATCCACTGCAACGACAGCCGTGACGCCTTCGATTCGGGCGCCGACCGTCACGCCAACCTGCGGCAGGGGCAGATCGACCCCGAGCTGATCCTCACGGTCTGCCGCACCGCCGGCGCTCCGATCGTGGTGGAGACTCCGGCGGCGGGCCAGGCCGAGGACATCGCCTGGCTACGCGAGTCGCTGTAGTTCCTTGATCTCGTCGGCGCCGTCGGCGTCCGGCAGCAGGACGAACAGCGGAGTGTCCGATTCGCTCCAGACTCCTGCGGCGTCGACGAAGATCTCCAGTGCGGTGTCGAAGGAGGCGCGGTCGCCGTCGGCCAGCGCCCGCCACCCCGCCCAGACGATCAGGTAGCCCTTGTCGGTGGGCAGCCATTCCATATCGGTGAGCAGGTCGTAGAAGGCGTCCCAGTTCTCGCCGTAGTAGTCGGGGAACTCCAGGACGTCGCCGGCGCGGGTCAGGAACTCCTGCTTGGTGGCGGCGGGGCCGAGCCCGAAGACCTCCCAGCCGGACTCCTCGCCGGCCCGGAGCCACGGCGGCATCTCGACGTCCGAGTGGCCGCCGCCCATGGCCAGCGGCAGCGCCAGCCGGCCGTCCGGGGTGCGGGTCAGGCCGGACTGCTTCTTCTCCGTGCGGAACAGCTCCTCGTCGGAGATCTCCCAGCGGTAGACGCCCGGCGCGACCTGTCCGGCATAGAGCCCTGCCAACCCGTGCATGTCCGTCCTCAGCCAGTGATCAGTAGGTAGGTGCGGTAGTGGTCGGGCGTGTAGAACAGCTCGCCATCCCGGCCCGCTATGACGCGGCGCGCGCCACGATCATTCTCCCCCGGAGTGGGGACCGTGAACTCACGGTAGTAGCCACCCGGCCGCGCCGGGAGCAACCGTTCCCGGTTCGCGAAGACCGTTCCATCCTTTTTGTAGGGGTATGGACCGCCCTGGGCGATGAGATCGAGGGTGGTGCGGGCCTCCGCGGGCAGCGCCGCACGGCTGATCGTCCGGAAGCCGGACGGGCTGATCGCCGCGGGCGCCGGTTCCGTGACGGTCGTGGTGCACGCGGCCGACGTCAGGAGCAGGAAGGCCGCCAGGACCGTGCGCAGCAGTCGAATCACACCGCGTCACGTTACTAGTCGGCGGTGACTTCGCTCCGGAAGGAGTGGCCGCGGGCCCGCAGGCCGAAGCCCCAGTCGAGGAGGTGCGCGGTGTCGGTGAAGCGCCGGTTCGGGTTCGGCGAGCCGAGGACGACGCCGAGCTGGACCTTCCCGTTGCGTTTCGCCGCGAACAGCAGGCAGTAGCCCGCCTTGTCGGTGTAGCCCGTTTTGATGCCCAGCATCCCCTTGTACTTCCCGAGGAGCGTGTTGGTGTTGGTCCAGGTGTAGGTGCGTCCGCCCGCGCTCGTCACCTTGATCTTCTTGGTGGCGACGATCTTCTGGAAGGCGCTGAAGCGGTAGGCGTACCTGGCCAGTTTCACCTGCTCCTGAGCGGTGGAGTAGGTCGTGTACTGGGTCGGGTAGGGCAGGCCGTCGAAGTTGGCGTACTTCGTGTTCCTCAGGCCGAGGGACCTGGCGGCGCCGTTCATCTTCGCGATGAACGCGTCATAGCCGGGGCCGTAGGTGTCGGCGAGCGCGGCGGCGGCGTCAGCGCCCGACTCCAGGAGCGTGCCGTAGAGCAGATCGCGGACCTTGACCTTGTCGCCTTTCACCAGACGGGCCTCCGTGGCGCCGTACTTGTCGCCGAAGGTCGTGTACTTCTTCTTGATCGTGATGACACGGTCGAGATCGGGCCGGGAACGGAGCACGACGACGGCGGTCATGACCTTGGTGAGGCTGGCGACGGGACGTCGGACGGTCGCGTTCTCCGACCAGATCGTCTTCCCGTTCAACTGGAGCAGGGAGGCCTTCGCCTTGATCTTCGGGGCGGGATGTCCTGGTTTGGCCGCCGGCAGGGACGGCTGGACCGCTTCAGGCCGGCTCAGCAGCGCGGAAAGGCCGAGGGGATCGAGGTCCCGTTCCGCGCCCGAAGCCCCTCCCGTCCAGCCGGCCAGCACCGCACCGGCCGTCACCACGACCACCACCCCGCGCACGTGTCTCCCCCTTCACAGCGACCCCGGGCGGCCACCCTCCCAGCCGCCCCACCCCTTGGCAAACAAGAAGTTCGCGCGTTTTCAGCACGAGAAGTTATCCCCAGAATCTAGTTCGGTCGGTTGGCGGGGGTCGCGGGATCGGATGCTGGGGGCATGGACGACTCGCCTCAGCTCTCCTTGTTCGCTCAGGACCCTTCCGGGTTCGCCTTACTGCCGATCCACGGGCTCGGCACACCGCTCTCGCGGGCACGGCTGCTCACGCGTGCCGTACCTGCTCGCTTCGTGCTCACCACCCGGTCGGCGGCGGCGCTCTGGGGGGTGGAGGTGCTGCCCCCGGGAGCGATCGCCGCTTCGTGGCCGCTGGAGCTGGCCGTTCCCGCTCCGGTGCCGGTTCCCGGCGCGGGGCCGAGGCCGGGAATCGGCGAGGAGTCCGCGCCGGAGGGGAGCGTGATCCGGTACGAGAATCTGCCGGCTTCGGACGTCACTGAGGTCGACGGGGTCCGGGTGACGACCCTCGAACGGACCGCCCTGGACTGTGCCCGACGCCTCCCCCGCTACGAGGCTCTGGCGGCGCTCGACCGGTTTCTGGCGCTCGATGTTTCACGGGAATCACTCGCGACGCGGATCTCCCGGCTGTCCGGGCACGGCGTCTCACAGGCCCGTTCGCTGGTCGCTATGGCCGATCCTAAGGCCGGATCACCGGCTGAATCCCTGGTCAGGGGCGTGTTCCTCGACGCCGGGTTTCCCCGGCCGTCCTGCCAGGTTCCGGCGCCGCCCACCGGCTACCGGATGGACCTGGGGCATCCCAATCTGCTCTGCGCCGCCGAGTACGACGGCGAAGCCCACCACACCGGTGCCGTAGCCCGCTCCCACGACACCTACCGCCGCGCGGTGCTCGCCGACCTCGGCTGGCACGTCCTGCCGATCACCCGGGAGTTCCGCACCGACCCAGCCCCTTACCTCGACGCCTGGCTGGAGCTCCTCATGGCGTCGGGCTGGAATCCGTCCCCACAGCAACTCACCCTGATCACCGCACGGATCTCCCGCCTCCGGCGGCGGCACCGCCGCTTAGGCCAACGGTCAGCCGGTCCACTGGCCCTGAATGAAGGAGAGGACGAACGCGCCCATGAGAGGGAGGGAGAGTGCCAGATAGCCGTTGTAGAGCCAGCGTCGGCGGAGGGCCAGATGGCCGAGCGCGATCCAGAGCGGGAACCAGACCAGCGTCGCGCGGCCGATCGAAAGGTAGTACTCGGAGACCATCAGCGCCGCCAGCTGCGAGCCCACATAGACGGCCTCGGCCCACTGGGCCTGGTACAGCAGCCAAGCGACGAGAAGGAGCCCCACGACCGCGGCGGCGATCTCCACCCGGAACGCGTTCGTCCACTCGTTGTCGACGTGGAACGCCGCGTCCCAGGTGGTGCGGAAGGACTGCAGCGGCGAGACGATCGAACGGTTCCATCCGGCTTTCTGCGCGTGGCTCCAGGCCATCCAGTCGCCGGTCCGATGCCACTGGTAGGCCATGTACGCGCCGATCGAAAGGAACGGCGTCACCAGGTAGGGGGCGTTCCGCCAGCCGCCTGGTCCGCGCCGTCCGTTCTTCCCGACCAGAAACTCGACGATCAGGCCGATGGCCAGAAAGAACCCGGTGATCCGCACAATGGACGCGCCCGCGGCGAACAGCACCGCGAACTCCCACCGTCCCCGCTTCGCCAGCAACCACGCCGGAACCGCCAACGCCAGGAACAACGCCTCGGAGTAGGCCGCGAACAGGAACACCGCACAGGGGCTGGCGACCAACGCCAACACGGCATAGAACCCGGGCCCCCGCTCCTTCCCGACCGCCTCTTCCCACCACTGGAGCGGGCTCTTGCCCAGGTTCGGGCGGGTAGCGAAGGTCCGCGGCAACGTGGCGGGATCGTTGCCCAGCCGGGAGAAGGCGACGGAGGCGACGGCACCGGCCAGGAGGGAGACGACGATGCCCGCGGCGCGGTAGTCGTGGAAGATCAGGCCGACGAGACGGATGGCCAGGGGGTAGCCGGGGAAGAACGCGGGCCACTCTTCGGAACGCGGGTAGATCGCGGTGGGAGCGCCGTCGTATCCGTTGGCGGCGAGCCAGCGGAAACGGTCGGAGTCCCACTGGTTCCAGCGGCCGAGATAGTCGGGCCAGACACCGTCGTGGGGCACGACCCGGATGACGACGATCGAGAACCAGGCGACCGAGATCGAGGCCAGCAGCCACAGCCCCAACGCCGCCCGGTCAGGCCGCGGCGGCAGCCGCCTCCGCCACCTCTCGACCCCCGACTCCGTGCGCACCACCGTCTCCATGGTCATGCGTTCTACCACGTTCCACCTCTGCCCCCGTTAAGGGAAGCCCGCCCACCTCCCCACCGCAAACCCCTCACCAGGACCATCCTTTCCGCCCCCAACAGCCGAAAAGGATCTCTCCGGTCACAGCTGGACGAGAAAAGCGAGAGGCCCGCGGCATGGGAGCCGCGAGCCTCTGGAGTGAAGCGGATGAAGCCGGAGTGGATCAGTCGGTGCGGGTCGGAGTCACCCAGGAGGCGGGCAGACGGGTGCCGTTGTTCTGGGGTCCGCCGTTGCCGTTCCCGTTGCCCGGGCCCGGATTGCCGTTGCCCGGTTTGTAGTCGGGGTCCATGTTGTTGGGGACTCCGTCGCCGTCCACGTCGTTCGGGTTGTCGGGGACTCCGTCGCCGTTGGCGTCGCCCGGTTGGGGCTGGCCGTTCCCGTTGCCGTTTCCGTCACCGTTGCCGTTCGGGTCGGCGCAGTAGGGCGAGCCGGGGTTCTGCTCGCAGAACCAGTCGGGCACCGGGTTGGTCGACGGCGGAATGGTCGGGTCGCAGAACGGGTTCGGCGGCTCGAACTGCAGGCAGCCCCGCTTCTGCTCATTACCGTTCCCGTTGCCGTCACCCGGCTTCGGGCACTTGCCCTCAAGATCCTGCTGCTCGGCGGCACAGGTCGGCGTCGTCTTCGTCGGCTTGGGGGTGTCCCACTTCTGGGTCTGGCCGGTGTAGTCGGGAGTCGGGAACTGCTTGACCTCCTTGCCCTCCAGTGCGCTCAGCATGAACGCCTTCCAGATCTTGGCGGGGGGGCCACCACCGAACTCGTTCTTCAGCACCGCGTCGGGCTTGCTGTTCGAGGTGAAGACGGCCGCGGCAGCCGAGTACTGCGGCGTGAAACCGGTGAACCATAGTGCGACACCGTCGTCGGTCGTACCGGTCTTACCGGCCGCCGGACGGGACCCGAGCGAGGCGCCGATGCCGGTTCCACTGGTGACGACGGATCGCATGGCCTCCGTGGCCTGCGCGGCCTGGTCCGCGGTCAGGACCTGCGGGCGTTCCTTGCCGACTTTCCAGGGAAGAGTGACTTCCTTGCGCTCATTGTTCCGCACATAGGTGACCTTTTTGATGATGTGAGGCATGACGGCATAGCCACCGTTGGCGAACGTCGAGTAGCCGGCGGCCTGCCGCATCACGGCACCCCTGATGTTCGCGACGCCCAGGGCGAACGTGGTGGCGGTCGGCGAGTCAGCGAACTCCTCTTTCGTCCGCTCCGGTGAGAATCCCATCATCTTGCCGGCGAGATTCTCCACCTTGTCCCGCCCCACCTTGTAGGAGAGCCGGATGAAGGATGAGTTGACCGAATGCGTCATCGCACTCTTCAGTGTGATGGCCGAGCCGGAACCGTGCCCGCGATTGCTCACCCAGTAGCCGCCCGCGCCTTCACAGGACTCCCTTCCTGAGGCCTTCATGACATCGGCGGTCTCTTTGTTCAGGCAGATGTTCGCGCGGCCCTCGATGAGGGACTTGATGTTGAAATCCTGCTCCAGCGCCGTAGCCAGGACATAGGGCTTGAACGACGAACCCATCTGCGGACGGTCGACGAGGGCCGCATCGGACTGCCCGTTCTTGCCCCTCTTGGGATCTCCGCCGTAGAACGCGACGATCTCGCCGTTCTCGGGGTTGACGACGGTGAGACCCGCCCGGATCTTGCTCTTCCGGCTCTTCGCCTGGACCGGCTGGTTCTGCAGGACGGCCGTCCTGGCGTACTCCATCAGCTTCGGGTCGAGACTGGTGTAGATCTTGTAGCCGCCGGTGGCGGCCTCTTCCGCATTGATACCCATGGCGGCGAGTTCGGCGTTGACCCGCTCACGGATGTAGGCCGTCTGGTCGCTCTGGTCTTTGGTGGTCCAGACAATGCTGCGGTAGGTCTTCGGGAACTTCTGCTGGGCGCGCTGCTCCGGCGTGAGCCATTTCTTCTCGACCATATTGTCCAGGACGTAGCCCCAGCGGTACACGAGAGCCTTGTAGTCACTGGAGGTCTTCGGACACTGCGTGCAGAAGCGGCCGGGCTGCTGGATCATCGCCGCGAGCATCGCGCCCTCGGAGACCGTGACCTTGTCGATGTTCTTGTGGAAGTACGACTTCGAGGCGGCCTGGATCCCGCTGGTCTGGCGGCCGAACGGAATCGTGTTGAGATAGGTCTCGAGGATGAAGTCCTTGGAGTACTTGTCGTTCAGCTTGATCGCCGTGAAGATCTCCTTGAACTTCCGGGTCATGCTCTGGTCGGTGCTCAGCGTCGCCAGGTAGTTGCGGGCGAGCTGCTGGGTGATGGTCGAACCACCCTGGACCTGCTTGCCCGACGCGGTGTTGACGACGGCTCGGGTGAGACCCCGGTAGGAAATGCCGCCGTCGGTCTCGAAGTCCTGTTCCTCAGCGGCCATGACCGCCTGCTGGACGTGCAGGGGAACACGTTTGATGGCGACGTTCTCGCGCGGCAGTCCGATCTGGAAAAGCGGAGCCGAGTTCGGTCCCGCCTTGTCCCAGTAGACGTCGGAGCTCTGGTCGGTGACGCCTTCCTTGGCGTACGAGGAATCCAGGTCAGGTGTGGGCGTGGTCATATAGCCGACGGCGACGAGGGTCACCGAGCTGACGACCATCAGCGCCACGACCCCGGAGACGATCTTCCAGTTGGGGATGTAGCGCTTCCAGCCTTCGCGCTTCTTCTTGCCGCCGCCCGCGCCGCCTCCGGGACCACCCGGGCCGTCGGCGCCCGGGCTGGTGCCCTGCGCCGGGAAGTCGATCGGGCCTTCGCCGCGCATCGCGTCGAGGGTCGTCGGGGGGGCGCCCTCGTCCACGTAGTGGGGTGACAGGGCGGGGCTGCCCTGGGCGTAGGCGGGCTGCGGGGCCCGGGCGTTCTCGTCGTCGCCCCAGCCGGGGGCGTCGTCGTAGCCGCCGTAGCCGTCTTGGGAGTAGGCGTTCTGGGCGTAAGGGTCCGCGGAGTAGGGGGGTTCCTGGGAGAAGGACGACTGGGGCTGCTGGGGGCGGCCGTATTCCGACT
The DNA here is from genome assembly GCF_054778695.1 of Actinocorallia lasiicapitis. Lineage (NCBI taxonomy): Bacteria > Bacillati > Actinomycetota > Actinomycetes > Streptosporangiales > Thermomonosporaceae > Actinocorallia > Actinocorallia lasiicapitis. The sequence goes on along the minus strand of NZ_BAAGZI010000004.1, from coordinate 26,022 downwards.
CGCGGAAGATCTCTTCGCCCGCGTTGGGGGCGGGGCGGAACCAGTCGTCGTCCGGCAGGTTGCCGGAAGGCCCGTTGTCGGGTCCGTACGGCGGAAAACTCACGCGACCTCTTCGGCTCTGGGGTACGGACCTGTTGGGGGGCCGTACGGCGGCACTGCGTAGGGCTGGAGCAGGGGGGTGGCCCAGCAGCGTCAGGTGTCTAGCGGGCCATGGTACCGACGGCAACCCGTAGCGGTGTGTGGGATGGGCCACCTCGTTGCGAACTAGATGCCGGAATATCCCACCTTGCGGACTTGGTTAACAGTACGTATCTTTGCGATGTATCGAGCCGATACATTCGCGCGATACATCTAAACGAGACGTCGTGTAGAGGGAGTACTCGTGAGCAGCAAGAGGGGCGGCGTGCTGGAGCTCGCCGTGCTCGGGCTGCTCCACGAGTCCCCCATGCACGGGTATGAGCTGCGCAAGCGGCTCAACACTCTGCTCGGCATGTTCCGCGCGTTCTCCTACGGGACGCTCTATCCCTGCCTCAAGCAGCTCCTCGCACAGGGGCTGATCACTGAGGACCAGGAGGAGCCCGTCCCCGGGACGCTGGCGAGCAAGCGGGCGAAGATCGTCTACAAGCTGACGGCCGAGGGCAAGGAGCAGCTTCAGCGGCTCCTGACCGAGGCCGGTCCGGCGGCGTGGGAGGACGAAGGGTTCGGGGTTCGCTTCGCGTTCTTCGCCCAGACCCAGGCCGACGTGCGGTTGCGGATTCTCGAAGGCCGGCGCAGCCGGCTGGAGGAGCGTCTGGAGACCGTCCGGACGGCGCTGACCCGGACCCGGGAACGGGTCGACAGCTACACCCTCGAGCTCCAGAACCATGGACTCGAGTCGGTAGAGCGCGAGGTCCGGTGGCTCAACGAGCTCATCGGACGGGAACACGCGCAAGCCGCTGCCCAGATCCCGGAGCAGCAACGCAAAGACGAGACAGCCAAAAATCAGGATCTTCCCTTCTAGGGAAGTCCCCCCTTCGTACAGCAGAAGCCTGGGGCCAAACCCCCCAGACCCCTGTGGGGTTAGAGAAAAGGAGCAACCGGATGGGTTCGGTGCGCGTAGCCATCGTTGGAGTGGGCAACTGCGCCTCTTCGCTCGTCCAGGGTGTGGAGTTCTACAAGAACGCCACCCCCGACCAGCGGGTCCCCGGGCTGATGCATGTTCAGTTCGGCGACTATCACGTGGGCGACGTTGAGTTCGTCGCGGCGTTCGACGTCGACGCGAAGAAGGTCGGTCAGGACCTCGCGCACGCCATCCACGCCAGCGAGAACAACACCATCAAGTTCGCCGAGGTTCCGCCGACCGGCGTCACGGTCCAGCGCGGGCACACCTTCGACGGCCTTGGTGAGTACTACCTGGAAATGGTCGAGGAGTCGGACGCTCAGCCCGTCGACGTCGTCCAGGTCCTGAAGGACACGCAGGTCGACGTTCTGGTCTCCTACCTTCCGGTGGGCTCCGAGGACGCTGACCGCTTCTACGCCCAGGCCTGCCTGGACGCGGGTGTCGCGTTCGTGAACGCCCTGCCGGTGTTCATCGCCTCGGACCCCGAGTGGGCCCAGAAGTTCACCGACGCGGGCGTGGCCATCGTCGGCGACGACATCAAGTCGCAGGTCGGCGCGACCATCACGCACCGCGTGATGGCCAAGCTGTTCGAGGACCGCGGTGTCGAGCTGCTGCGCACGTACCAGCTCAACTTCGGCGGCAACATGGACTTCATGAACATGCTGGAGCGCAAGCGCCTGCAGTCCAAGAAGATCTCCAAGACGCAGTCCGTCACCTCGCAGATCCCGCACGAGATGGCCAAGGCCGACGTGCACATCGGCCCGTCGGACCACGTGCCGTGGCTGGACGACCGCAAGTGGGCCTATGTCCGCCTGGAGGGCAAGTCCTTCGGCGACACCCCGCTGAACCTGGAGTACAAGCTCGAGGTCTGGGACTCCCCGAACTCGGCCGGTGTCATCATCGACGCCGTCCGCGCGGCGAAGATCGCCAAGGACCGCGGCATCGGCGGCCCGATCCTGTCGGCTTCTTCGTACTTCATGAAGTCCCCGCCCGTGCAGTACAACGACGATGAGGCCCGCCTCGCCGTCGAGGCGTTCATCCGTGGCGACGTCGAACGGTAACCAAATAACCACATAGCGCGAGAAGCCCGGCCGGTACCTGTTACCGTCCGGGCTTTCTCACGTTCTGGAGGTGCTCGGTGACCAAAAGTACGGTCGGCAGGAGTGGGAGTGTGACGGCCGCGGCCCTGCTGGTGTGCGGTTCGCTGGCCGGGTGTGCGGGCACCGACGGCTACGGCGACGAGGGCACCCTGCGGATCGTCGGCTCGACCGATGTGGAACATCTGGACACCGCCAGCTCGATCAGTGTCGGCTCCTACGCCCTGACCAGGGTGTTCGCCCGGACGCTGTTCGGCTACGCCGCCTCTGACACGTTCGCCGAGACGGTGCCGGTGCGCGCCGATCTGGCCGCCCGGATCCCGACCCGCGCCAACGGGGGGATCTCCCGCGACGGCCGCCGCTACAAGATCGAGCTGCGCCCGGGGGTGCGGTGGGCCGACGGCCGGCCGATCGTGGCGGAAGACGTGGTGCGCGGCCTTAAACGCCTGTGCAATCCGGCCTCCCCAGCGGGCGGCCTGTCGTACTACACCTCGACCATTCACGGTTTCGCCTCCTACTGCGAGGGCTACGCCAGGGTCCGTTCCCGTAGCGCGACCGCCTTCGCGAAGTACCAGAACACCCACCCCATCACAGGAGTGAAAGCCAAGGGGAACACCCTGTGGATAACTCTGACGCGCCCGGCCGGCGACTTCCTCAACATCCTCGCGATGGGGTTCGCCGCCCCCGCCCCCGTCGAGTACGACAGGTACGTCCCCGACAGCCCTGAGCTGCGCCGCAACACCCTGTCGAACGGCCCCTACAAGATCCAGACCTATGAGCCGGGCCGCCGCTACGTGCTGGTCAGGAACCCGAACTGGTCGGACGATCCCCTGCGCGGCCAGGGCCCGACGCGGATCGAGCTGGTCCTGGCGCAGGACTCCGCCGAGACCGTCCTGGAGCAGCTCAAGCAGGGCACCGCCGATCTGAGCTGGGACCTGCCGCTGCCCACCGCGGCCCTGCCCGGCCTGCGCGACGATCCGAACCTGAAGATCCACGAGAGCCCCAGCAACAGCCCCTACCTGGTCTTCAACACCCTCAGCCCGAACAACGGCGGCGCGCTGGCCCGCAAGGACGTCCGCCGGGCCCTCCAGTACGCCGTGGACCGGTCGGCCCTCACCAAGATCTACGGCGGCCCGTCGATCGCGAGGCCGCTGCACACGGTCATCCCGCCGGGCAATCTCGGCCACCGCAAGTTCGACCTCTACCCGACCCCGCACGACGCGGGCGACCCGAACCGCTGCCGCGCCCTGCTCAAGACCCCGCTGACGCTCAAGTTCCCCTACCGCACCTCGGGCAACCAGCGCCGGATCGCCGATCTGCTCGCCCAGAACCTGCGGTCCTGCGGGGTGACCGTGACGATGATCCCGGACTCCACGGGCGGTCTCTACGGCCAGACGATCGTCACCCCGGCGCAAGCGAAGGAAGGCGTCTGGGATATCGCCGCCCCCGGCTGGACCCCGGACTGGTACGGCAACAACGGCCGCTCGATCATCCAGCCGCTGTTCGACGGCCGCGGCTACGGACAGAACTCAACGAACTACGGCGGATACGACAATCCGCAGGTCAACCGGCTGATCGATCGCGCGCTCACGGCGCCGACCGCGGCGAAGGCCGCGACCGCCTGGGCGGCCGCCGACCGTTTGATCATGAACGACGCGGCAATCATCCCTCTGCTCGATCGGAAACTTGCCCTGTACCACTCGAGCCGGATCGGCAACGTCCTGTTCATGCCGACCACCGGTTCCTACGACTGGACACAGATCAAACTCTGACCTCGGGCGCGAAGAAACTACGCTCCTGGGACGTACTGTGATCGTTGTGGGGATTCGCGAGGTATGGCGGGATTCTAATTTCAGAAGGCTGTACGCGACGCGCCTGACCTCGCAGTTCGCGGACGGCCTCGTCCAGGTGGCCTTGGGCGGCTACCTGTTCTTCTCGCCCGAGAAGCAGACCTCGGCGGGCAAGGCCGCGCTGGCCTTCGCCGTCCTGCTGCTGCCCTATTCGCTGCTGGGTCCGTTCGCGGGCGTCCTGATCGACCGCTGGCGCCGCCGCCAGATCCTCGTGTACACCCCGCTGGTCCGGTCGGCCTGCGTGCTGCTGATGATCTGGCTGATCAGCCACGACAACGATCTGTTCCTGCTGGCCGCGCTGATCGCGCTGGGCGTCAACCGGTTCTTCCTGGCGGCGCTGCCGGCCGCGCTCCCCCAGGTGGTCGCCGAGCGGAATCTGCTGATCGCCAACACCGTTTCGGTGACGTCCGGGACGATCGCCGCGTTCTTCGGCGCGGCCGCGGGCTTCCTGGCCGGCGGCGTGCTGCCCGGGCTGATCATCGCGACCGGCCTGTACTGGGCCACCTCGGCCGTCGCCAGGACCATGCCGCCCGATCTGCTCGGCCCGCAGGAGCCGCCCACCGAGACGGTCCGGCACGTGGTCAGAGGCATGGTCGAGGGGGTCCGGCATGTGGCGCACCGCCGCCCCGCCGCGCTGGCCCTGACGGCGATCACGCTCTACCGCTTCGTCTACGGCCTCTGGCTGATCATGACGCTGCTGCTGTACCGCAACCACTTCCCGTCCGGTTTCGGGGGGCTCGCCGTGGTCACGGCGGTCTCCGGACTGGGCTACCTCGTCGGCGCGGTGATCACGCCGTGGGCGGTCCGCCGGCTCGGCAAGGATCTGTGGATCAGCGTCCTGTTCGCGGTGGCGTCGGCCGGCCTGCTGCTCCTGGCCACACCGTTCCGGCAGACGCCCTATGTGGCGGGCGGTTTCGTGCTGGGGGTCGCCGCGCAGGGCATCAAGGTCTGTGTGGACACGATCGTCCAGCAGTCGGTGGACGACGAGTTCCGCGGCCGGGTCTTCGCCGCCTACGACATGCTGTTCAACGTCGGTTTCGTGGCGGCGGCGTGCGTCGCCGCGCTGACGCTGCCGCCGTCCGGTCTGTCCTATCCCGTCCTCGGCTTCACGATCTCCGCGTACGCGGCGGCCAGCGCGGGCTACTACCTGCTGACCCGTCAGGCCGCGCGCACGGACGAGGCGTTGACGGCGGTGCCGGCGAAGCGGAGCTGGTACCGGGAGTTCCCGCGGGTGAAGGAGTAGCGGCCCTTGCCGTCGGTCTTGTCGGCCGCGACGTACTTCCACGCGCCGTCGGCCCACTTGTAGAGCCGGACCTTCTGGCCCGGGTAGGGCACGAGCCCGCCACGGTCGCCGAGCCTGCGCAGCACGCCCCTGATCCCGCCGCCGCCCCCGCCGCGGCCGCCCTTGCCGTCAGCGGAAAGCACGGTCCGCCGTTTGACGGAGAAGGAAAACGACGGTCCCGCGGCCTTCCGGCCGTCGCCGCTGTAGGTGAGACGGGCCCGCCACAGTCCGGCCGCGTCGTACCGGCTGAACGCGACCTGCCCCTCCCAGACCTCCGGCCGGTCGATGACGGTCAGGTCGAGCGGCAGGCGCTCCCCGCGAGGACCGCGCAGATCCACGTCGACGAAATCCGCCCAGGACGGAATTCCGGTGGCGGAAATCGTGGCCCAGGTGCCCGCTCCGCGCTCGTTGACCACGACGGTGCCCGGCGTGACCCGGGCGCTGCCGGCGGGGGCGGCCGACGCGGGCTGGACGGGGGCGAGCAGGAGGACAGCGGTCGCGAGTGCGGTTGCGACTTTCACGGGGGCTCCCGGAGGGAAGGAGTTACTTTCTCGATCAAGTTACTGATGGCAGATCGTCTAGTTAGAAGAATGTGCAGGTGAGGCGTATCACGTGGATCGCGTCAGTACGCGTTTGCCCAGGTCAGCTACTCGCGAGTAATACAGATCACGCGGCTACGCTGGATGCCCATGTCCCCCGATGAGCTCCTCGCCTACGACCGCGAGCACGTCTGGCACCCCTACGCGCCGATGCCCGCGACCGCGCCCGTCCACCCCGTCGTCGAGGCGCACGGGGTACGGCTGACCCTCGCCGACGGGCGTCGGCTCATCGACGGCATGTCCTCCTGGTGGGCGGCGATCCACGGCTACGACCACCCGGTGCTCAACGCGGCGATCACCGGCCAGCTCGGCCGGATGGCGCATGTGATGTTCGGCGGGCTCACCCATCCGCCGGCCGTCGAACTGGCCCGCACCCTGCTCGGGCTCGCCCCCGCCGGGATCACCAAGGTGTTCTTCGCCGACTCCGGCTCGGTGGCCGTCGAGGTGGCGATCAAGATGGCGCTGCAGTTCTGGAAGAACCAGGGAATCCATCGCACCCGGCTGCTCACGGTGCGGGGCGGCTACCACGGCGACACCTTCGGCGACATGGCCGTCTGCGACCCGGTCAACGGGATGCACCAGCTCTTCACCGACGTCCTGCCGCTCCACCTCTTCGCCCCCGAACCCCCTGTGGACAACGACGACGACTACGTCCACAGGTTGGGGATACTGGTCGAGGAGCACGCCCACGAACTGGCCGGGATCATCGTCGAGCCGATCGTCCAGGGCGCCGGCGGAATGCGCTTCTACGACCCGTCCCATCTGCGGGCGCTGCGCCGGCTCGCCGACGAGCACGGCCTGCTGCTGATCCTGGACGAGATCGCCACCGGGTTCGGCCGGTCCGGCGAGTTCTGGGGCGCCGACCACGCCGGGGTCTCCCCCGACATCATGTGCGTCGGCAAGGCCCTGACCGGCGGCTACCTGACCATGGCCGCCACCCTCACCACCGACCGGGTCGCGGCCGGGATCTCCGCGGGCGAGGCACCGCTGATGCACGGCCCGACCTTCATGGCCAACCCCCTGGCCGCCGCCGTGGCCAACGCGTCGCTCGGGCTGCTCGCCGAACGCGACTGGCGGACCGAGGTCAAGAACATCGAGACCGCGCTCCGCGACGGCCTGGACGGGGTCGCCGCGCTGCCCGGCGTCAAGGACGTCCGGATCAAGGGCGCGATCGGCGTGATCGAGACCTCGATCCCGCTCGACCAGCAGAAAGTCCAGAACGCGGCGATCGCCCACGGGGTCTGGCTCCGCCCGTTCCGGAACCTGATCTACACGATGCCGCCGTACATCACCCCCGCCGACGATCTCGCCCGCATCACCGGGGCGATGCGGGCGGGCGCGCTAACCCTGGGCTGACCACCACGTCAGCAGGGCGGCGCGGGCGGCGTCCTTGCCGACGGGCCCCTGGTCGAGCCGGAGCTCCATCAGGAACCGGTACGCCTTGCCGACCTCGGGGCCAGGGGCGATTCCGAGGATCTCCTGGATCTCCACTCCGTCGAGGTCGGGACGGATCTTGCCGAGCTCCTCTTCCTCTTCGAGGCGCGCGATCCGCTCCTCGAGGGCGTCGTAGGTGCGGGCCAGCCGGTCGGCCTTGCGCCGATTGCGCGTGGTGCAATCGGCGCGCGTCAGTTTGTGCAGGCGGGAAAGCAGATGGCCGCCGTCGCGCACGTACCGGCGGACGGCCGAGTCGGTCCACTCGCCGTCGCCGTAGCCGTGGAAGCGCAGATGCAGCTCGACCAGCCGCGAGACGTCCTGGATGACCTCTTTCGGGTATTTGAGCGCGGTCAGCCGCTTCTTGGTCATCTTCGCGCCGACCATCTCGTGGTGGTGGAAGGAGACCCGGCCGCCCGGCAGATGCTGGCGGGTGCGCGGCTTGCCGATGTCGTGGAGCAGGGCGGCCAGCCGCAGGATGAGGTCGGGGCCGTCCTCCTCCTGGGCGATCGCCTGGTCCAGGACGATCAGCGAGTGCTCGTAGACGTCCTTGTGGCGGTGGTGCTCGTCGATCTCCAGCCGGAGGGCGGGCAGCTCGGGCAGCACGTGCGCGGCGAGGCCCGACTCGTCCAGGGCGGCGAGCCCGAGCCGCGGGAACTCCCCGCACAGCAGCTTCGACAGCTCCGCCTGGACGCGCTCCGCCGAGACGATCTCGATCCGGCCGGACATCTCCTTCATCGCGGCCATCACCTCGGGCGCGATCGAGAAGCCGAGCTGGGACGCGAACCTGGCCGCCCGCATCATCCGGAGCGGATCGTCGGAGAAGGAGTCCTCCGGCCGGCCCGGCGTGCGCAGCAGCTTCTTCGCGAGGTCGTCGACCCCGCCGAACGGGTCGACGAACCCGCAGCCGGGCAGGGTGGCGGCCATCGCGTTGACGGCGAAGTCGCGGCGGCGCAGATCCTCGATCAGCGAGGTTCCGTAGGAGACCTCCGGTTTGCGGGACTTCGGGTCATAGGTCTCACTCCGGTAGGTGGTGACCTCGAGCTGCTCCTCGCCCTTGCGCAGGCCGACGGTGCCGAACTCGATCCCGATCGTCCAGACGGCGTCCGCCCAGCCGTCGATGATCTCCAGGATCCGTTCGGGTGGGGCGTCGGTGGTGAAGTCCAGATCGGTCACCGGCCGGTTCAGCAGGGCGTCGCGCACCGGCCCCCCGACCAGCGCGAGCTCATGCCCGGCGGCCGCGAACAGCCCGCCCAGCTCCTCGGCCTCGGCCGGCACGACCCGGCGCAAGAGTTCCGCCACGGCCTTCTGCTGCTCCTCGTTTGACACGACCACCAAGGGTAAGTGCAACCCGGATCGCCCTCAAAACCAGTATTCACACCGCGCGATATGCGGGTTACCGTCTGATAATCCCCTGGAGGACAGATGAAGGACGCCCTGGCGATACATCGGTACCTGCTCGACCGTGAGGTCCAGCACGAGATCGTCCGGCTGCCAGGGGTCATCTCCCACGCCGACGAGCTGCCGCGGCTGCTCGGACTGGCCCCGCACCGCTGCATCGTGACCAGGTTGTACCGGTTCGGACGGCGTGAGCTGGTCGCGGCGCTCGTCCCCGCGGGCGCGCACCCGACCCACGAAGCGGTCCGCAACGGGCTCGGCACTCCCCGGCTGATCCGGCCCGCCCCCGCCGACACCGTGAACCGGATGACCGACTATGTGGCGGAACTGGCCGCGCCGCTCCTGCTCCCGGACCGGCTTCCGATCCTGGTGGACGAAGAGCTCATCGACGCGCTGGACGTCGAAGAAGTCGTGTACACGGCAACGGGTGAAGCGTCCACAGCCCTGGGAATCCGCTCGATCGATCTCTGGAGATTGACCGGTGCGAAGCCTTGCACTCTGGCCGGGCCACTACGATCGAGCGCGTGACACGGCGGAACATCTGGTGAGAGATCGGTTTTCCGCTGCGCTCTGCGCGGCGGTCCTCCTCGTCGCCGTCGCACCCCCGGCGGCGGCCGAACCCGCCCGTCCCCGGCCACACGCGGCCAACCAGAGCGTCGCCAAAGACCCGATCAAGCTGACGATGCTGGGGATGTCCCCGCAGACCATCGGGCCGAAGCTGCCCGAGCTCACCGTCACCGCGAAGATCGTCAACTCGGGGCCGGTCGCGATCACCGGCCTCACCGTCCGGCTGGCGTACGGCGACCAGATCGAGACGCGCAGCGAGCTCAACCAGTTCGCCAACTCCACCGCCGACGCCCCGGGCGGAGCCAGGGTCGACCAGTCGGCGCGGCCCTTCGACCTGCCGGCCGGCGGGTCCAAGACCGTCGCGCTGACCTGGAAGCAGCCGGGCAAGCAGATCGGCGGCGCGGAGCTCGCCACGTTCCCGCTGATGCTGAAAGCCGTCAACACCAACGGCGAGCAGCTCGACGCCCAGCATTCGTTCATCACCTATGTGCCGGCCAAATCCACCAAACTGCCCAAGACGAAGGTGTCGTTCGTCTGGCCGCTGCTGGAGAAGCAGGCGCACCGCACCACCGACGAGGTCTTCGTCAACGACGCCCTGGCCGCCGAGGTGTCCGGCAAGAACCGGCTGAACACCCTGCTGACGGCCGCGGACCTCGAGACCAACCCCGGGCTGACGCTCGCGATCGACCCCGGTCTGCTCGACGATCTCAACACGATGGCCTCAGGCGACTACCTCGTCGACCCGCCCGGTTCGGAGATCAAGGGCAAGACATACCCGAAGAACGCGAACGCCGGCACGTGGCTGAGCACGCTGAAGCGGATGACGTCCGGCGGCCGGGTCCCGTTCTTCTTCACGCCGTACGGCGACCCGGACTCCGTCGCGCTGGTCCACGCCAAGATGGCGACCATCCCCAAGGAAGATCCCAAGAAGAAGACCGGGCCGCTGGGCCTGCTGCCCGCCGCCTACAAGAACAAGAAGAAGGGCGCCGACATCCTCGGCGCCCAGGAGCGGTACGCCAAGCTCGCCTGGCCCTTCAACGGCAAGACCACCGAGAAGACGATCAATCAGCTCATCGTCAACGAGCGTAAGGGCCTCGGCAGCAGCGTCTTTCTGCTGAGCGGTTCGGTGTACGCGCCGGAGAACCTCACGCCCAGCGCGACCACCTCGATCAACGACGCCAAAGGCAGACCGCACCGGGTTCTCACCTACGACGACACGCTGCAGAACGTGATCAGCGGGCCGATCAGGAATCCGGCCGAGACCCTGGCCGCCGAGCAGCGGTACATCGCGGAGACCGCCGTGTTCCACCAGGAGCAACCGGGCACGCAGCGCACCCTGGTCATCACGCCCGAGCGTGGCTGGTCCCCGACGCCGGAGTTCGCGCGGTTCCTCCTCGACGGCGCCCAGCCCTGGGGACGGTGGCTGAAGCCGACCTCGCTCGGTGACGTCGCCAGGGCTCCCGTCGCGAAACGCACGCCGGTGAACGAACTGACCGTCCCCTCGGCCCTGCCCAGCACCTACCTGGACGCCGTCAACCGGCTCGACCAGAAGGCGATCGCGTTCGGCAAGGTCTTCGACCCCGACCGCGACAACCTCCGGACCGCCGCGATGCGCACCGCGTCCGGCATCTGGCGTGGCGGGGCCGCCCAGCGGCGCAGAGCCGGACTGTTCATGGCCGCCGCGAACGAGGCCGTCGGCAAGCAGACCAAGAAGGTCTTCGCCGTGCTGGGCGACGACGCGGACGGCGACCAGCGCACCGTCAAGGGGCTGACCGGTTCCGAGGCGAACGTGCAGCTGATCGTCGCCAACGACTACCAGGAACCGGTCGAGGTCCAGGTGATCGTGACCTCCACCGAACCGAACGTGCTGATCGTCAAGAACGCGGCGGGCGAGAAGACCAACCCGCCGGGGTACGCCATGCCACTCAAGCTCAACAGAGGCGAGAAGCTGGGGCTGCAGATCCCGATGGAGCAGGTCACCGGCTCCTCCAATCGCACCGTCAAGGTGAACGTCGACATCTACAACCCCGCGGGCGAGCGGATCGGTCACCAGGATTTCGACGTCAAAACGAGCGACATTCCTTTCATCGGATGGTTGATCACGCTTGGCGCCCTCGCCGTCCTGGCTCTGGGCGTAGGCTTCCGGGGAATGCGCGCCCGGCGGCGGCGCAAAGAGGAGGAAGCAGAGCATGACGGAGCAGCGGCAGGCTGATGCGCGTGGCGGCGGCGCGTCCAGTCTGATGCGGTCCGGGGCGTTGATGGCCCTGGGCACGATCGCCTCCCGGCTCACCGGATTCGTCCGGACGGCTGTGATCGTCGTCGCGTTGGGCCAGGCCCTCGCGAACATCTACAACCTGTCGAACACGATCCCCAACATCGTCTACGACCTGCTGCTCGGCGGGATCCTCAGCAGCGTGATCGTGCCGCTGCTGGTCAAGGCGCGCAAACAGGACAAGGTCTACGGCGAGCAGTACGAGCAGCGGGTGTTCACGGCCGCGGTGCTGTTCCTGCTGGCGATCACCATCACGGCGGTCGCGCTCTCCTCGGTGATCATCCATGCGTACAACCCGCATCTGACCGGCAAGGAGAGCGATCTCGCGGTCATGTTCGCGGTCTTCTTCCTGCCGCAGATCTTCTTCTACGGGGTGGGGGCTTTCGCCGGCGCGATCCTCAACACCCGTGACTCGTTCGCCGCGCCGATGTGGGCGCCCGTCCTGAACAACCTCGTCGTGATCGCGATGGGCGGCGTCTTCTTCGCGATCCACAAGGGAGACGCGACCGCCGACAACCTCACCAACGGCGAGTTCCTGCTGCTGGCCTGCGCGACGACCGGCGGGATCGTGCTGCAGACGGTCGCGCTCTGGCCGTCGCTGCGGAAGGTCGGCTGGAAGTGGCGGCCGCGCCTCGACTTCAAACCGGGCGAACTGGGGCTGGTCGGACGTACCGCCGTGTGGACGCTGTTCTACGTCGTCCTCACCCAGGTCGGCTTCCTGATGGTCACCCGGTTCGTCAACGGCGGCGACGCCGAGGCGTACGCCGCGGGGCTCGGCCACGCCTACGGGTTCGCGTCCTACTCGACCGCCTACCAGTTCTTCCAGCTCCCGTACGCGATCGTCGCCGTCTCGGTGATCACCGCGCTGCTGCCGCGGATGAGCCGGCACGCCGCGGAGAACGACGCCGACCTCGTCCGCGACGACTTCTCCGCCGGGCTCCGGCTGTCCTCCGCGTTGATCATCCCGGGTGCCGCGCTGCTGCTGACGCTCTCGGGCGACATCGTCACCACGTTCCTCGCCCGAGGCAACCTCACGATCCAGGACGCCTCGGTGATCGGCCGGGTCATGCAGGTGTTCGCCGTCGCGCTGGTGCCGTTCTCGATCTACCAGCTCATGCTGCGGGTCTTCTACGCCTACCGCGACACCAGGACGCCCGCGCTGATCGCGATCGCGACGGTCGCGACCAACATCGCCTGCGCGTACGCCGCCTATGTGACGTTCCAGCCGCAGGACATCATCACCGGCATCGCCGGCGCGTTCGTGATCACCAACGTGGTCGGGGTCTTCGTCTGCGCGCTGGTGCTCCGCCGCAGGCTGGGCCGGATGGACGCCGGCCGGATCATCGCCTCGCACGTGAAGATGCTCGCCGCCGCAGGGCCCCTCGCCGCGTTCGCGTGGGGTTGTCACGTCGGGTTCGAAAAATGGGCCGGAACCGGCTCTTGGCAGTCCTTCGGGGCGCTCGTCGTCGGCGCGGCCGGAGGTGGCATCCTTTACCTCGTCTCCGCCCGCTTGCTCCGGATCGCGGAAGTCGAGACTATGACGAGGACCCTCACCGCCCGGATCCCCGGCCTGCGGTAAAGCTACTAACATGTCAGGCACCATGGGACTTCTCGAGGCGGGCAGGCGGAAGCGGTCATGAGCACGTCCGTCATCGAGCCCGGAACAAGGCTCGCCGGCCGCTACCGTCTCGAAGAGAAATGCAGCGAGGCCGGTGGCTCCACTCTGTGGAAGGCCATCGACGAGATCCTGGCGCGCGCCGTCGCCGTCCGGACCTTCGAACCGGACTTCCCGCGCGCCGCCGAGGTCGTCACCGCGGCGCGCACCGCGTCGCGGCTCACCGATCCGCGCCTCACCCAGGTCTTCGACGCCGACGACACCGGCGAACTGGCCTATGTGGTGAGCGAATGGGTCAACGGCGACTCCCTCGAAGACATGATCAACGCGGACGGCCCGCTGGAGTCCGGCCGCGCCACCCGCTTCATCTCCGAGGCCGCCGAGGCGCTGACCGCCGCGCACACCGCCGGAATGTCGCATCTCTGCCTGACCGCGAAGAACCTGGTCTGGACGACCGGCGGCACCGTCAAGCTGACCGGCCTCGGCGTCGACGCCGTGCTCTGCGGCGTGTCGACCTCCGACCCCGGCCGGCTCGACGCCCTCGGCCTCGGCCAGATGCTGTACGCGGCCCTGACGGGTGTCTGGCCCGGCGCCGCCGACGAGTCGGGCCTGCCGCTCGCCGAGGAGTCCGACGGCGAGTTCGTCACGCCCAGGACGATCCGGGAGTCGATCCCCGAAGAGGTCGAGAAGATCGTGCTGCGGGCGATGGAGCTGGGCGAGCCCACCGATCCGCTCACCACGCCCGCCGAGGTCGCCGAAGCGCTGAAGAAGGTGCCGCGCACCCCGCTGCCGCTCTTCGCCGGCCTGCAGACCGGCCCGCCGCCGGCGATCATCAACCGGCCGCCGCGCGCCGCCGAACCGACCAAGACCGTTCCCCAGCCGCGTCCCACGGCCCAGACGACGACCGCGCTGCCGTCGCCCGCGCCCGTCGGCACTTGGACGTCGGGTGAGCCCAAGCCGGTGAACCGGCCGCTGATCGCCGCCGCCGCGGCCGTCGCGGTCGCCGTGATCGGTGTGGCGATCTGGGGCATGTCCGGCGGTAAGAAGGACAATCCGAACACGAAGGAGCCGGGCGGCACGAGTTCCGTCCAGCCGTCCAACGGGTCGATCCCGGGCTCGAAGATCACCGTCAACAACGTGAAGGGCACCTTCGACTACGCTCCCGCCGGCCAGGGCCACCCCGACACCCATGTGGAGAGCAGCGCCAAGTACATCATCGACGGCGACAAATCCACCTACTTCGAGACCGACGGCTACGGCAGGTCCGCCTACGCCACCAGCTACGGCAACTTCCTGACGGGCGTGGGCGTCACCCTCGACCTGGGCCAGAGCAAGAACCTGAGCAGGATCGTGCTGAGCGTCCCGATCGGCAGCATCGGCGCGTCTTACGAGGTGTACGTCAGCGACGCCGACCAGCGCGCGGGCGTCGAGAAGTCGGCGTCCGGCAAGCTCGGCACCAGCACCGAGATCAAATTCACCGGTTCCGGCCGGTACGTCTTCCTCTGGTTCCCCAAGGGTCCCAAGAGCGGCAAACTCCAGGTCGGCGAGGCCACCGTCTACGGGACGGGCTGATGGCCACCGGGCGCGGCCAAGTGGACACGGTTCCCGACAAGGAACTGCTGTTCCGGCACGCCCAGGGCGACCCGCACGCCTTCGCCGAACTGGTCGCCCGGCACCGCGACCGGATGTGGGCCGTCGCCCTGCGCACCCTCGGCGACCCCGAAGAAGCCGCCGACGCCCTCCAGGACGCCCTGCTCAGCGCCTACCGTGCCGCCGGACGGTTCCGTGGCGACGCCGCCGTCACCACGTGGCTGCACCGGATCGTCGTCAACGCCTGCCTCGACCGGCTGCGCAGGCGCCGTGTCCGTCCGACCGTGAACCTGCAGGACGAGGCTTCGTTCGAGGCCGTCGCACCGCGTGGGAACGATCCCACGTCCGCCCACGAGGTGACTTTGGACGTCACCGCCGCGCTCGCCCAGATCCCGTACGAGCAGCGTGCCGCACTCGTCCTCGTCGACATGATGGGGTACGCCGTGGAGGACGCCGCCCGGGTGCTGGACGTGCCGGCCGGCACCATCAAGAGCCGCTGCGCGCGCGGCCGGGCGCGGCTCGCGCCACTTCTTCTCCATCTTCGGAACCGAACGCCGGGCACCAACGTCGGACCTTCGAACGTTGACACGGATGCCCCTGCGATACCCCGGCAGGGCAGACCGTCGGTTCTGGGAGATGGAGGGGGTAATCCGTGAACGAGATGACGCAGCACCTCGACTACGACGTGCTCGCCGATCTCGCCGAAGGACTGCTGGACGAGACGGCCGTCAGGGACGTCGAAGCCCATCTGGACGAGTGCGAGGAGTGCGGCCGCAAGCTCGAGGACCTGAGCGCCGTCTCACAGCTGCTGGCGTCGGCGCCGATGCCGGTGATGCCCGATTCGCTCGCGGCACGCCTGGACGAGGCGCTGATGGCCGAGGCGGCCAAGGCGTCGGTCCCGTCGCTGGCGGCACGGCGCAGGGTCAGGGGCTACCAGCTGCTTTCCGCGGCGGCCGCGGTCGTGGTCGTGGGCGGGGTGGGGACGGGTGTCGTCGTCGGCGCGCTGCGGTCGGGCTCTGAGGCTCCCGACGCCAAGGCCGTCGTCACGATTCCGACGAAAGCGCTGCCGAAGGTCACCCACACCGGCACCGAGTACCGTGCCGACCGGCTCGTCGAGCAGGTGCGGCGGCAGATCGGCGGCGACTTGGCGGCCGAACGGCCGCAGGTCAGCGACCAGCTCCTCGGCTGCATCCAGCGGATCAGCAAGGGCCAGCGGATCGCCTGGGCCGACCAGGCGAAGTACGAGGGCAAGGACGCGACGATCATCGTGATCGGCACGGAACCGGGCCCCGTCGACGTCTGGGTGGTCGGACCGAACTGCTCGTCCACGGTGGACGACCAGATCATCCACCGCCAGGTGCCCGCCTAGCGTCAGCCGACTTCGGCGAGGAAATCCAGGGCGATCGCCCAGGCCTGCTCGGCGTAACCGCCGTCGTAGTCGGGCAGGCTCGGGTCGGTGAACAGATGACCGGCGCCCTGGTAGCGGAAGATCTCGACCTCGGCGCCGGCCCGCCGCATCTCCAGATACCAGGAGTTCAGCCAGTCGGACGGCTCGAACTCGTCCGGATCGGCGACGTGCAGCTGGACGGGAAGCTCGGTGTCGGCCTCCTCCGGCAGGTCCGAGGTGCCGTGCATGAGCAGCAGCCCCTTGGCGTTCTCATCGGCCATCCCGACGGTCTGGGCGATGGCCGCCCCCAGGGAGAAACCGGCATAGACCAGACCGTGCGCGCTGTACGGAGCGGACGCCTTGATGGCCTCCTCCAGCAGCTTGTCCCGGCCGACCTCGGCCAGGATCTCTCTGGCCTCTTCCAACGTGTCCGCCACCCGGCCCTCGTAGAGATCAGGTGTGTGGACCGTATGGCCCGCCTCCCTCAGCCGGTCGGCCGCGGCGTGAACGCCCGGCCGCTGCCCGTACACCGAATGCAACAACATGATCTCCGCCACGACTCCACCCTAGTGGCCCGGAGGGCGCTGACCCTGTAGGGAATGTGCGGGCCTTAGGATCGGTTGACGCCAACGTCGGAGCGGCAGCCAGCCCAGAGGAGCAGCAAGTGAGCACCGAAGTCCGCAATGTGATCATCATCGGGTCGGGTCCCGCCGGATACACGGCGGCGATCTACGCGGCCCGCGCGGACCTGAAGCCGCTGCTGTTCGAAGGCTCCGTCACCGCAGGCGGCGCCCTGATGAACACCACCGAGGTCGAGAACTTCCCCGGCTTCCCCGACGGCATCATGGGCCCCGAGTTCATGGACAACCTGCGCAAGCAGGCCGAGCGCTTCGGCACCGAGCTCGTCACCGACGACGTCACCGAAGTCGACCTGTCCGCCAACCCCAAGATCGTCAAGGTGGGCGACGAAGTCCACTACGCCAAGTCCGTCATCGTGGCGACCGGCTCCGGCTACCGCGAACTGGGCCTGCCCAACGAGAAGCGGCTCTCCGGACGCGGCGTGTCGTGGTGCGCCACCTGCGACGGGTTCTTCTTCCGCGACCAGAACATCGTGGTCGTCGGCGGCGGCGACACCGCCATGGAAGAGGCCATCTTCCTCACTAAGTTCGCGAACGTGACCGTCGTGCACCGCCGCGACACGCTCCGGGCGTCGCGGATCATGCAGGACCGCGCCTTCGCCAACGAGAAGATCACGTTCGTCTGGGACAGCGAAGTCGTCGACATCCTCGGCGAGAACAAGGTCGAAGGCGTCAAGATCAAGAACCTGAAGACCGGTGACGAGAGCGTCCTCGACGTGACGGGCCTGTTCATCGCGATCGGCCACGACCCGCGCAGCGAACTGTTCACCGGCCAGCTCGACAAGGACGACGAGGGCTACCTGACCGTCGAGCACCCGACGACCAGGACGAAGATTCCCGGCGTGTTCGCCTGCGGTGACGTGGTCGACCACATCTACCGTCAGGCCATCACCGCAGCCGGCAGCGGCTGCTCCGCGGCGATCGACGCCGAGCGCTACCTTCAGGAGGCTTAGAGATGAAAGCCGTGACCGACAAGACCTTCGACAACGAGGTCCTGATGAGCGACAAGCCCGTCCTGGTCGATTTCTGGGCCGAGTGGTGCGGGCCCTGCCGGATGGTCGCGCCCATCCTCGAAGAGATCGCCAACGAGCACGGCGACAAGCTCTCCATCGTCAAGATGAACATCGACGAGAACCCCGAGATCCCGCGGAACTACGGAATCATGCAGATTCCGACCCTGAACGTCTACCAGGGCGGCCAGGTCGTGAAGCAGATCATGGGCGCCAAGCCGAAGGCGGCGCTGCTCAGAGAACTCGCCGAGTTCATCTGACCTCAGCCGACGAGAAAGGGCCCCGTCCTCAGGACGGGGCCCTTTCTGTTCACGTCAGTGTCAGGCGATCTTGTACTCGCACGTCGCGGAGACCGGGCCCTTGCCGTCCTTGTCGGCGGCGTAGACGGCCATCCGGTTGAGGCCGGCGGTGAGCGCGGCCGCGGGCACGGTCACGGTCTTCACCTGGGCGACGGAATCGCCGGTGTCGATGGCTCCTGCGCCCTTCCACAGCGCGCCGTCCGCGGCCTGGAAGGCGAAGTGGGCCATGGTCTTGTCACCGTTCGGTTCGACGACCTTCGCTGAGGCCGTCACGGCGACACCCTCCGGAACCGTCGGCACGGCACCACACGGGTACTCGACACCACCGGCGATCAGCTTCAGTTCCACGGGAGCCGCAGGCGGAGCGGCAGCGACCGGGACGGCCACCTCGAACTCGCACCAGCCGCTCCACGCGCCGCCCGCGACGTCGTCAGCGGCCTGGACGCGCCACTCGTAGACGGCGTTCTCCAGCCCGGCGACACCGGCGGTGCTGGTGACGGCCTGGTTCTGGTCGGTGAACTTCTGCTTGCCCTCCAGGGCCTTCGCGTCGAGCGCGCCCTTCTTGCGGTACTCGGCGCGGAGCCGGACGAACCCGCCGTCCGCGTCGGAGACCGTGCCGCTGAACCCGACGTCGCCGGTGGCGAACTTGGGCCGGTTCGCGCCGACCGCACAGCCCTGGCCGCCCGCCGTGGCGTTGACGACGGCGTTCGGCTTGTTGGTGGACGGGTCGGGGCCGGTGCCGGGGTCACCGTTGCCGGACTCGTAGGTGGCCTTGATGACGAGCTTCGCGTCACGGCCGAACGTCATGTACTTGCGGGCGTCCTTCTCGCTGTCGGCGCGCAGGCCGATCGAGATGGACGTCTGGTCGTTGTTGAGCAGGGCGCGCGCGGGACGCGTCACGTCGACTTCGAGGCGCTTGCCCGAGCACTTCGGCTTCAGCCACTGCCACCGCTTGCCCAGGGACTTCGGCTGGTTCTTCCAGGTGGCCTTCTTCGTGAGCGGCTTCACGATGAACACCTGGACGGCGTAGTTCTTGCTCTTGACGCAGGGGTTCGGCGTCTTCACCGGGACCGTCAGCTTCACCGATTTGATCTTCACGGCTTCGGTGGCGGAGCTGAGGTCCATGCGCAGGAAGCTGCGGTAGAGGTTCTTGCCCTTCTTGCCGATGGGCAGCGGGGTCTTCTTGAAGACGTAGGTCTTCTTCGGGGTGGCCTTGTTGACGTACGCCCAGCCGATCCGGTTGCCCGGGTAGCGCTTGGCGGCGGCCTTCGCGGCGGCGACGGCGGGCACGGCGGCGGCTTCTGCGGGGACGGAGGCGTGCGCGACCGGCGCCTGCATCACGCTCAACGCCAGCGCCGCCACGGCGGTCAGGGAGGTAAGGCGGACTTTCACCGGTGGCCTCTCGGGGGTGCTCGATCGGGGTCGGATGACCTTATCGGCAACCTGTCCGAAATGCCCACTGTCCGCGGGAATTATTCGGGTCGCTGAGATCGTCTCAGACGGGCCGCAGCGCACCTTCCGGGGTCATAGATCCAAGTAGACGCTCGAGTGCCACCTCGACGTCCTCACGCCACGACAGCGCGGAACGTAGATCAAGCCGGAGTCGCGGATACCTGTGGTGGGGCCGCACCGTCTTGAAGCCGACCGAAAGCAGGTAGTCGGCGGGCACCATGCACCCGCCGTCCTCCACTTTCAGATCGCCGAACGCTTCGATCGCTTTCACTCCGCGCCGGGTCAGATCCTTGGCGACGCCCTGCACCAGCATCCGGCCGAGCCCTCCGCCGGTGAACTCCGGCACGATGTGCGCTGTCATCAGCAGCACGGCGTCCGCGGAGACGGGGCTGGTCGGGAACGCGACGGACCGCGGCACGTACAGCGGCGGCGCGTACAACACGAAACCCGCCGGCACGTTGTCCACGAACGCGATCTTCCCGCAGCTTCCCCATTCCAGGAGCGTCGCCGAAACCCAGGCTTCTTTCTCCAGCCCGGGGTCCCCGGCGTTCATGGCCCGTTCCCTGCTCACCGGGTCGAGCTCCCAGAAAACACAATGACGGCACCGGCGCGGCAGATCGCCGAGATTATCGAGCGTGACGTTCACGAGGCGACGAGACACCAGGCTTCAAACACCCTTCGCGATTCCATCTCTCCAAGGACCACCCCCCGGCCCCCACACCCGGAACTGTAGTCCACCCTCCCCGCGACCAACCCCCACCCACAGCCTGTGGAAAGCCCCACACCATGACCGCGAACCATCCACAGACGAAGGACACTTCCGGCCCCCTCCCTCTCCCATCGCCCATCTAATACAGCAGTCCGCCCCCCAGACCGCCATCCACATGAACCTCGGGACCCTTCACCGCGAGGAACGGCTCCGGCAGGCCGAACAACAGGATGAAACCTCCCCCCACCCTCGAACAGCGCGCTCCGCCCAAGCCGCTGTACACACGGTCCGTCTTGGTGCTGCCCGGGCGAGTGGATCTCCAGCTTCACCCCTGCGAGGAGGCCTGCACGGTGAGGTATCGGACTCACCGGCGGCGCTGAGGCGGGAGACCGCACCAGGAAGACCATCGCGACGGCGAGCGGCACGGTCTGCTCCCAGCATGGACTGGCAGAGGCCACGGACCATGGAGCGCTTCAAGGTCAGCGTTCTCGCGCAAGCAACATCCCTACGCAGACCGACACCCTTGCCCGGACCGACATCCCCACGCGGACCGACACCCTTGCGCAGACCGACAATCCCTGCGCGGACGGGGTGGAGGGAGCGAGCTCAGCCGGAGCAGCGGCTGGGTGCGAGACCCGCCCCGGGCGTCGCGTCGTCCTGGCGGGCAGCCGGATGCGGCGCATACCGCGAAGTCGTCTGCCTTCGCGGAGTCCTGCGGGTGAGACTCCGAAGAGGCAGACCGTTGGGCGCGCTTGGAGCAGTGGGTGCTCTTCGCGGCGGGGTGTCGTCTGCATCGCGAGCAGTAGCCGGGGCGGTCACGAGGGTGCGGCCGTCGACCGTCACGACTTCGAGGCGGTGGAATCGGTCCGCGTGGTCAGCGTTGAGTCGCGGTAGTCGTCCCGTAGGCAGAGCAAGGTGCCTTGAAGTACGTCCTAGAGGTGTTGGGGCGAGGGGTCGGTCGGGGTGGGAGGAAGGTGGGGGCGTTCCTGATACCGGCGAGCGCGGGTGGGAGGGCGTGTCGTACGGTGGGAACCCGGCTCAATCGGCCCGGCCAAGGAGGCAGACCCATGGAGACCACCCGCAGCGACTCGCATCTCGACCGCTATGCCGCACGTGCACGCGGCATGGTCGCCTCCGAGATCCGAGCTCTGTTCGCGGTGGCCACCCGGCCGGAGATCGTCTCCCTCGCCGGCGGTATGCCGTTCGTCTCCGCGCTCCCCCTCGACGAGGTCGGCGCGATGCTCCAGCACGTGGTGGCGACGCGTGGCTCGCAGGCCCTCCAGTACGGGTCGGCGCAGGGCGACCCCGAGCTCCGCGAACGGATCTGCGAAGTGATGGCCATGGAGGGCATCACCGCGAGCCCCGAAGACGTGACCGTGACGGTCGGCTCCCAGCAGGCGCTCGACCTCCTCACCAAGATCTTCGTCGATCCGGGTGATGTCGTCCTCGCCGAGTCCCCGTCGTATGTGGGTGCGCTCGGCACGTTCGCCGCCTACCAGGCCGACGTGGTGCACGTTCCGATGGATGCGCTGGGGCTTGTTCCCGAGGCGCTCCGCGAGACCCTGGTCCGGCTGCGCGCCGAGAACCGCCGCGTCAAGTTCCTCTACACGGTGCCCACGTTCCAGAACCCGGCGGGCGTCACCCTGTCGACGGCGCGCCGCGCGGAGGTCCTGGCCCTCGCGGAGGAGTTCGACCTCCTCATCATCGAGGACAACCCCTACGGTCTTCTGAGCTTCGACGGCCTCCCGCCGCGCCCCATGCGCGCCGACGAGTCCGAGCGCGTCGTCTATCTCGGCTCGTTCTCCAAGACTTTCGCCAGCGGCCTCCGTGTCGGCTGGGCTCTGGCCCCGCACGCCGTCCGCGCCAAACTGGTTCTGGCGGCCGAGTCGGCGATGCTCTCCCACTCGAACCTCACCCAGTTCGCCGTCCGCGAGTTCCTGTCCGCCCATCCCTGGCGCGACCAGGTGAAGACCTTCACCGAGCTCTACCGTGAACGCCGCGACGCCATGCTCGAAGCCCTCACGACCCACATGCCCGAAGGCACCACCTGGACCCGCCCCGCCGGCGGTTTCTTCGTCTGGCTGACCCTCCCCGAGGGCCTCGACTCCAAAGCCATGGCCCCCCTGGCCATCGCCAACCGCGTCGCCTACGTCCCCGGCACCGGCTTCTACGCCGACGGCTCCGGCCACCGCCACCTCCGTCTCTCCTACTGCTACCCCGAGCCCGCCCATCTCCAAGAAGGCGTCCGCCGCCTATCCGAAGTAATCCAAGCCGAACAAGACCTCCGCAACACCTTCCACCCCTAACCCAACCCCCCGTTTCACGTGAAACACGCCCCGGGCTCCCTCCCGGGGCGTTTCCATTCCCCCTCCCCCACCAATCCCCTCCCTCCCGTCCACCCAATGCTGAGCAGGCGGGCGGAGAACTATCCGCAGCCGGTGGCCAACGACGCACCCTCAATCCAGCCGGTCGCGCGCTTCTAGCACGGTCATGCTGGAGAACCCACTGCCTCATCGAAGGCTTGAGACGGAGGGAAGGAGCCCCGCCGCTGCGAGGACACGGCTTTGGGTAGCCCGTTGGTCCTCAGGCTGTGGACTGAGCGACTGGGCGCCACTCAGCAGAGCGGATCTACGGCCACGCAGCGCGCGATGCGCCGGACTTGATCGGGGCGATCTTCACCACGAGGGAACGGCTTCGAGCAGTGGGCCCGGCGTCCCCGGGGCTGGCCAGCGAACTTCGTCGATGACCGGGAACCTCTGATGCGTGAGGCCACCGTGGATGGGCATCGATCTGATGCCCGACGAGCGACGACGCCTCCAACAGGCTCCTGAGCGTCACGAAGAAGAACCGTGAACCTAATGGGCCGAGAGTATTCCGGATCCGGTTGTGACGGTATTCGCCACAGTGCCCCCTTGCATGTGACCTCCGAAGGAGCGTTCGTCTGGCGCTGCACGGGCAAGTGGAGGTCAAGCTTCACTCCTGCGAGGAGGGCCTACACAGCGGGGTATCGGACTCACCGGACGGCGTTGAGGCGGGAGACCGGCACCAGGAAGACCGTCGCGACGGCGCGCGGCGCGGTCTGCTCCCCACATGGACTGGCAGAGGCCACGAACCATGGAGCGCCTCAAGGGTCGGCCCGCGCAGGGATGCTGTTCACGCAAGCGCGCTGACCTCACCCTTGCGCGGACCAACATCCCTGAACGGACAGGGTGGAGGGAGCGAGCTCAGCCAGACCAACGGCTGGGTGCGAGACCCGCCCCGGACGTCGCTCCCTCTTCGTGGGCAGCCGGATACGGCGCATACCGCGAAGTCGTCTGCCTGCCGCGAGTCATGGACTCAAGGGCTCGCGGGGCCGCGCCAAGCCGCGCCAGGGGCTCGCGGCAACACCGAACGAACCCTACTTAGGGAGCCGTGACCCGGAGAGCCCGGATGCCATGGCCAGCATTATGACGGCGACGCCTAGCTAGTGATCGCTCTCATTCCAGCCTGTCAGCTCTCCCAGGAGACACCGCGCCGCTCCCCCTGGGCCCGCCCGCAAAGCTCTTCTCGGTGGCCACGTTCTCGCCAGGACGTGGCCTGTGCTCACTTGCGCCGTCCTCGGATCGATCGGTGGCGACGCCTTCCATCTGGACCTACGGCACTGGTTTCACGTGAAACGAGCGCTGTAAGCTTCCCGAGGAGGACCGAAGGCTCACTACCGAAACCCCGCAACGGGGAAGGTGAGGCCCCCTCCGCCCGACACCGGTCCGCCTTTGTCTTCCTCGCACCAGCAAGGCCCGTTTCGGGGACGCTGGAACCTCTGAGTGCTGCCTGAACCTACGAGCTACGCAAGCCGATCGATCCTGCAGATCCTCGGCCTCGCTCTGTTTCACGTGAAACCAGCTCCGGCACCGCGCCAGGCCCTCGGTAACGACAGTTCAAGTCACTAGCGACGCTGCGGGGCCGACTCGCACTAGCCGAGCACCCGGAGTTTCTCCCGCCCCACAGCAGCGG
The DNA here is from genome assembly GCF_054778695.1 of Actinocorallia lasiicapitis. Classification (NCBI taxonomy): domain Bacteria; kingdom Bacillati; phylum Actinomycetota; class Actinomycetes; order Streptosporangiales; family Thermomonosporaceae; genus Actinocorallia; species Actinocorallia lasiicapitis. The sequence goes on along the minus strand of NZ_BAAGZI010000004.1, from coordinate 1,734 downwards.
GCAGATGAGCCAGGCCCGGGTTACCGGCGCGGCTGAGGCAGGAGGGCTCTCGGTCTCCTTACCCATCAGTGCGCCTCCGTCAGGCTAGTCGGCGCCCGGGAGCGCCGTCGTGGCTAGACGCCCAGGCACCAGCCTTGGCGTGGGCACAGCCAGAGACGACGGCCGGTCATATGAGCGCGCGACTCGGTACTCGATTCAGAACAGCGCCCAGTAGCGGGGCAGGCCCGTCCTCCCGTAAGCCGGCCTTAGCCGAACGAGTTGAGTGGCGGCGAAGCGCGGACCATGGCACCCAGAGCGGTGCTCGTACGAGAGATCCGTAGCTTCGCCTCTCTCGCGGCCCCCTCACCCGCCAGCAACCACTCGACCTGAACCGGAGTCGCTGTTTCACGTGAAACGAGGCGACCGCTCTCCGGCCACCGGGACCTCGTCCCCCAGAAACGCGGTTCAAGGGTGCCTTCACAAGACGGGCGGGGGCATGGGGCCCCGTACCGGTGCCGGGCGGGCGCAAGGGGAAGACCTGGGGCTCCGATTAGCCGCCTGCTCATGGCCAGCCCGCGAACTTGAGTTGGCCGCTCCCCGGCCGTCAGATTGGGGAAGCGAGGCCGCGCTAGGCAGCATCACCTCATCGAGGCGTTCCGGAGGGCCGGTGCTCCGCTTCTCCAACGCTCGGTTCGACCGCTATCTACGGCCGCATACGTCTCCAGGGGCGAATCGTCGCGGTCAACGACTCCGGGAGGAAGGCCAGCGGGGACGACGGAGGAGATCCCCGTTCCCACCTCAGCGCTGCAGCACACCGTGACGCAGTCCCAATGAATGGCCGTAGGTCGTCATGGCCGACTGCGCGGCGAGGGTACGCGGACCGCGAGCTCCGGTGCAGTTGGCTCACCCGGTTGGACCTCCAAGATGACACTTCGGCTGGTCTGGCTCCACCGGCCTCGTCGAACATCGGAGACGATCCGCGGAGCTAACGTCCGGCCAGCCTGCGCATTGCCCTCCCGCGCAGGCTGCCGCTCCTAATTCTTAAGACGTTTCTCCCTCTCTAAGGGCCCAGTCCTAGTCACGAGCGCCTGGACCCGCGTAGTCGGAACGCTCGCTGGCATAAGACCTAGGCAAGACCACGGCCTGCTCGCTGCACTGAGCATCGACCTTGACAGAGCGATGTTCCTCGCCTTCGTTTCACGTGAAACGCCCCTGGAGACGCACCTACAGGATCGCTAGCTTGGCCCCGTTCCACCCCCCCGACCGGCAAGCCCGGCAGCTCCCACAGCAAGCGGCGGCTCGCATCAGTGGCCCCGGCCCTGCCACACGGCTAAAGCTGATTCCGGGCGTCGGGCGTCGGGCGTCGGGCGTCGGGCGTCGGGCGTCGGGCGTCGGGCGTCGGGCGTCGGGCGTCGGGCGTCGGGGGAATCTAGTGCAGGCGAGAGGAAGGGAGCGTCCTTGCGGGCCTCGGCTCGGTCTCAACGATGGCGCGGCTTTCTCGGCGGGGCGGGTGGGGCCGCGCTGGTCTATCCACATGCTGTGTACCGACCAGTGGGAGAGCGGGACGTTGGGGGGCCTTGCGAGCGAGGCGGGGTGGAGCGCGGGGTGGAGCGCGGGGTGGAGCGCGGGGTGGAGCGCGGAGCTGGGCTCGCTTGAGGTGTGTTGGCTTCGCTTCTGTGGAGGAGTTGTTGGCTGGCCGGTTGGGGTTGGGCTTGGGCCCTTGGGGTGGGGTGGTCGGCGTGGGCTCGGGTGGGT
>NZ_BAAGZI010000003.1:0-53717 GCF_054778695.1 Actinocorallia lasiicapitis | reverse complement strand
TGGAGACCCTGTCCGACGGGTACGAGCGGGGGGCCGTCGCCGAGATCGAGGGCTCGCTGCGGCACTGCACCGCCGCGGCCGGACCCACCGCGGGCGGCTACCAGGCCCAGGTCGGCGCGTGGCTGCGGGACGAACCCGTGCCCGCCTACCCGGCGACCCCGTTCGTCCACTGGGACGAGCAGCGCCGCCGCGCCTGGTTCGCCGCCCACTACCCGGCCTACCGGGCCTGTGCGCTGGGCCCCGCGGCCTACGCGGGCTGAACCTTCGCTTCCTTGATCCAGTAGCGCTCCACGAAGTACGGGGCGACCGGCAGCACCGACGCGACCAGCGCGAGCACGGTGCGGAACGGGTTCCAGGCCAGTTTCTCCCGGTTGAGGAAGACCAGCCCGACATAGGCGATGAAGAGCACCCCGTGGATCGGACCGAGGATCTTGACGCCCAGATCAGAGCCGTCAGGGATCCGCTTCACGATCGAGGCGGCGATGAGCAGGAGGAAGGAGGTCGCCTCGGCGAGCGAGACGAGCTTGAAGGCACGAACGGTATCCACGGCCCCCAAGGTAAGGGCTTGATCACAATGCTGTGACCCGGGGTCGCGAATCAAACGGATGCGCGAGGGAATGCCGTGGGCATGAACCCCTCGAATACAGGGCGGATCGTACGAACCGCCGTTGTGGCCGTCGTCGTGGTCGCGCTCTACGCGATCGCCACGGGCTACAACTGGCTACCGGACTGGACCAACCCGTTCGGCGAGCGCACCAAGGACCGGTCGGGACCCGTCGTGCTCAAGTCGATCCGCGATCTCTCGCGATATGAGGCCGCCACCGGCCAGTTCCAGGTCGTCGTCGACCTGGAGAAGGACGCCAAGTTCCTGCCCAGCGCCGTCCGCGGCAACCGCACCCTGTTCGTCGGCAACGGCACCGTCGACGCCTACGTCGACTTCGGCAAGATCGCCGACAAGGACATCACGGTCAACGCCGACCGCACCACCGCGACGATCAAACTCCCGCCCGCCGAGCTCGAACCCACCAACCTCGACCCCAACAAGTCGTACGTGTTCGCCACCCAGCGCGGCATCATCGACCGGTTCGGCGACTTCTTCTCCGGCAACCCCGGCGACCAGCAGAAACTCTACGTCCTGGCCTCCGACAAGATCCAGGCGGCGGCACAGGACAGCGGCCTCAAACAGCGTGCCGACTCCAACACCAAACTCATGCTGACGAGCCTCCTGAAGAGCCTCGGCTTCACCACCATCACCGTCGAGACAGTGACAGCGCCGCAATGATCGTCAGGGGAACCCCGTGCACGGGGTTCCCTGTCCGACTACCGGGGGCCAACCCCCGGACCCCCCGAGTGGGGCTGTGGTCACCACTACAGCTGGAAGGTCCGGGGGTGTTGGCCAAGGTAGTGCTCACTCAGGGGAACCCTGTTCCGACGCCCTTGAATCTCGCGCGGAAGGGCGTCGTCAAACCTCGATGAGGAGGGCGTCGCCTTGGCCACCGCCGCCGCAGAGGGCGGCTGCGCCGAGGCCGCCGCCGCGGCGCTTGAGCTCGTAGGCGAGGGTCAGGACGATGCGGGCGCCGGACATGCCGATGGGGTGGCCGAGGGCGATGCCGCCGCCGTTCACGTTGACGATCTCGGGGTCGAGGCCCAGGTCGTCGATCGACTGGAGGCCGACGGCCGCGAACGCCTCGTTGATCTCGACGAGCTTGAGGTCGGCGACGTCCTTGCCGGCCTTCTTCAGGGCGTGGGCGATCGCGTTGGACGGCTGCGACAGCAGCGAGTTGTCCGGGCCCGCCACGTTGCCGTGGGAGACGATCCTCGCCAGGACGGGCAGGCCCAGTTCGGCGGCCTTCTCCTGCGACATGACGACCACGGCGCACGCGCCGTCGGAGATCTGCGACGCCGAACCCGCGGTGATGGTGCCGTCGCGGTCGAACGCCGGACGGAGCCGGGCCAGCGACTCGGCCGTGGTGTCGGCGCGCACGCCCTCGTCCTCGGCGAAGACCACCGGGGCGCCCTTGCGGGACGGGATCTCCACGGGGACGATCTCCTCGGCCAGCAGCCCGGCGGAGATCGCGGCGGCGGCCCGCTGGTGGGAGCGGGCCGAGAAGGCGTCCTGCGCCTCGCGGGTGATGCCCTGCTTGCCCACGTGACGCTCGGTCGCCTCACCCATCGAGCAGGACTCGAACGCGTCGGTCAGGCCGTCATGGGCCATGTGGTCGAGGACCTCGATCGAGCCGTACTTGTAGCCGGAGCGGGACTTCGGCAGCAGGTGCGGGGCCTGGGTCATCGACTCCATGCCGCCCGCGACCACGATCTCGACCTCGCCGGCGCGGATGAGCTGGTCGGCGAGGGCGATCGAGTCGAGGCCCGACAGGCAGACCTTGTTGATCGTCAGCGACGGGACGCCCATCGGGATGCCGCCCTTGACGGCCGCCTGGCGCGACGGGATCTGGCCCGCGCCCGCCTGGAGCACCTGGCCGAGGATCACATAGTCGACCTGGTCGCCGGAGAGGCCGGCTCGGGAGAGTGCCTCCTTGATCGCGATGCCGCCGAGGTCGGCGGCGGTAAAGTCCTTCAGGGAACCCAGCAGGCGCCCGATGGGCGTCCGGGCTCCGGAGACGATCACAGAAGACATAGAGGGGGCCTCCCAAGGCGCGGCTTCTTACACCTGCCACGATACTCAGCGGCCCCTAACGCGAGATATGGAGGGTTTCCCCACATGTTGAGCCGGATCGATCACATCGGCATCGCCTGTCATGACCTCGACGCCACAGTCGAGTTCTACAAGGCCACGTACGGCTTTACGGACGTGCACTTCGAGGTCAACGAGGAGCAGGGCGTCCGCGAGGCCATGCTCAAGATCAACACCACCGGCGACGGCGGCGCGAGCTACATCCAGCTCATCACGCCCACCCGGGAGGACTCCACTGTGGCCAAGTGGCTGGAGAAGAATGGCGAGGGCGTCCACCACATCGCGTTCGGCACGGACGGCGGTGACGTCCAGGAGGCGGCGGACGCGATCGCGGGCAAGGGAGTTCGGGTGCTTTATCCCGAACCGCGGCATGGATCGATGGGTTCGCGGATCACTTTCCTGCACCCGAAAGACTGTCACGGAGTGTTGACGGAGCTGGTACAGAAAGCTCCCGTTGCCGAGTCGTGATCACCTGAAGGGGGTTTTGACCCTTACAAAAGGGACATTTCGCCGCAGTGCCAACGGTTGAGCCCCCAACAAGGCAGCTGCGGGAGTACTCTGCTGTCGCCGGAAGAGGTCTGGGCCAGCGGCCTGGCGATCAACCGGATGGAACACCCAGAACCCCGGCCGCACTCGTCACACCCCAGGATTGAGCCTCAATGCAGTCCGACATCGACGCCCAGCTCAGCAACTTCTTCGAAGACAATGCCCCCAAAGAGTTCGACGTGGTGCTTCGCGGTTACGACCGCCACCAGGTCGACGAGCACATCAAGTCGCTCGACAACGACGTGCGGCAGTCCCGGGAGCAGGTTGGCGCCATGCAGCGCGAACTCTCGGACGCGCACCGCCAGCTCCAGGAACAGGAGCGCCCGACCTACTCGGGGCTCGGCGCCCGCATCGAGCAGCTCCTGCGCCTCGCCGAGGAGCAGGCGACCGAGCTCGTAGGCGCCGCCCGTTCCGAGGCCAACGAGATCAAGGCCGCCGCCAAGGTGGACGCCGCGGAGCTCCGCGCGACCGCCGAGAACGACGCCTCCGAACTGCGCGCCACCGCGCAGCGCGAAGGCGACGACATGCGGAACACGGCCGAGCGCGAGGCCGAGGAGGTGCGCACCAGCGCCCGCCGTGAGGCCGACGAGCTCACCTCCACCACGGAGCGTGAGGTCGCCAAGCTCCGCGCCACCGCCGACCACGAGGTCGCCGAGAAGCGCGCCGGTGCCGAGCGTGAGATCGCCAAGCTCCGCACCACGACCGAGCGCGAGGTCGCCCAGCTCCGGGCGTCCACCAAGCGCGAGCGGGATGAGATCCTCACCACCGCCAAGCGTCAGGCCGACGAGATGCGGGCCCAGGCCCAGCGCATCCTCGAGGAGTCCGAGGCGCAGCGCGCCCAGGCCGAAGCCGAGTTCGAGATCCAGCTCGCGGCCCGCCGCGAGGAGGCCGACAGGCAGGACGCCGAGCGTCACGCAGCCGCCCAGGCCGCCACGCAGAAGCTGGTCGCCGAAGCCGAGCAGCGGGCCGCCTCCGCCGAGCAGCGGGCCGCCAAGGCCACGCAGCAGGCGGAGCAGACCCGCCGTGAGGCCGACAGCCACGCCAAGCAGCTCATGGCGAACGCGCGCAAGAACTCCGACAACGTGATCGCCGAAGCCAAGTCGCAGGCCGAGCAGCTGCTCGGTGAGACCAAGGCCGAGGCCGAGCGGATTCGGACCGCCGCGCAGCGCCAGGTGGACGAGCTCACCCGTCAGCGCGACTCCATCACCAGCCACCTCAACCAGCTGCAGCAGCTCCTGGGCGGCGTGGCTCCCGTGATGAGCGCCCCGGCCCCCGCGGCCGTGGCCGCGCCGGAGCCCGCTCCGGCCGCTGAGAAGCCCGTCCCCGCTCAGGCGGGTGCCAAGGCTTCCCAGAAGCACGGCGGCAAGCCGTCGTCCGACGCCGACGACGACTGGTGGCAGGAGTAAGCACCCCGCACCGGATGGCCGCCCGCCGGTTGTCCACAGATCGATCAGAGAAGAGCCTGAGGCCGTGAACCGGCCTTAGGCTCTTTCTCATCTAAGGAGTGACGAACCCCCCGGCTGTCGAGGAGAACGACCTTGAACGAGCAGAGACCGGCGGTCGACGCCGAGTCGGCCGGCGACCCCCCGCCCCCCGGGCCCGCCGACGGCGCGCCCGCAGGCCAGCGTCCGGCCGTCCCCCTTCCCACCACGCCCCCCGGCAGCAAGACACCGGCCGAAGCTCCCACCCCCAGCGACGACGCACAGGCCGACCCGCCGAATCCCAAGGCTGAGGCAGCCACCACAACACCCGCCGAGGTTCCAGCCCCCAGGGACGAAGCGGCCTTCACTGAATCCGGTGCGGCGCAGGTCGAGGTACCGGAGGCTGAGGCGACCACCACGACGCCTGTCGAAGTTCCGGCTCCCAGGGGTGAGGCGGCCTTCTCTGAGTCAGGTGCGGCGCAGGTCGAGGTACCGGAGCCCGGGGATGGGGCGGGGCCGGTGGAGGTGCCGGAGGCTGCTGGGGAGGTGGAGGCAGGGGTGGCGAAGTCGCGCGGTGAGGTGCGGGTACCGGGGGTGATGGATCCTGCGGACGATATCGCGGTGCGCAGGAGTGAGGCCGGGGTGACGGATCTGCTGCCGTTCGGGATTCCCGGGCAGCCGCTCGGGCGGTTCCACCCGTTCTCCATCGGGTTCACCGGGGCGCTCGGGGTGATCGTCGCTTGGCTGCTGGTGCAGGCGGTCCTCGGGGTCAAGAGCGTGCTGATCCTGATCACGATCGCGCTGTTCCTGGCGGTCGGGCTCAATCCGGCCGTCGAACGGCTGGTGCGGGTCGGGATGAGCCGCGGGAAAGCCGTCGGCGTGGTGTTCCTGCTGGTCGTGCTGTTCTTCGCCGGGGTCGGCTGGGTGCTCGTCCCGCCGCTGGTGAGTGAGATCTCGAAGTTCGCCGACAACGTCCCGAACTACATCACCCAGCTGCAGAACAACGAGCAGATCCGTGAGTGGGACCGCAAGTACCAGCTCCTCAACAAGGCGCAGCAGTACCTCGCCGACTCCAAGTTCCAGACCAACGTGGCGAACTGGGCGACGGACGTCGCCAAGGGCACCCTGTCCGCGATCTTCAACACGTTGACGGTGCTGATCCTGACGCTGTACTTCCTGTCGTCGCTGCCGCAGATGAAGACCTTCTTCTACCGGCTCACGCCCCGCTCCCGCCGGGCGCGGGTCGCGCTGCTCGGCGACGAGATCCTCGACCGGATCGGCGGCTACGTCGGCGGCAACTTCATCATCTCGGTGATCGCCGGTGTCACCACCTACATCTTCCTGACGATCGCCGGGGTGCCGTACGCGGCGGCGCTCGCCCTGATCGTCGCCGTGACCGACCTGATCCCCCTCATCGGCGCGACGATCGGCGCCGTCATCGTCTCGATCATCGGTTTCCTGACGGGCATCCCCGAAGGCATCGCCTGCGTGATCTTCTTCACGATCTACCAGCAGATCGAGAACTATCTGATCGCCCCCAGGGTGATGAAGCGCTCCGTCGACGTCCAGCCCGCCGTGACCGTCATCGCGGCCCTCATCGGCGCCGCCCTCATGGGCGTGGTCGGCGCCCTCCTCGCGATCCCCGTCGCCGCCGCCATCTCCCTCATCGTCCGCGAGGTCGTCCACCCCCGCCAGGACGGCCTATGACGGCCGGGTGCTAGGTGGTGCGGGCCAGGGCGGTGACGAACTCGGCTACGGCCTGGTTGAAGAGGTCGGGCTGCTCTACGGCGGTGAGGTGGCCGGATCGCGGGATGACGAGGAGTTCGGCGTTGGGGAGGGCTTCGGTCATGGCGCGAGCGTCGTCCTCGGTGGCGAGGGTGTCCTCGGCGCCGACGATGACCAGCGCGGGGACTTTGGTCTCGCGGAGTGTGGGGAGGGAGTCGGGGCGGGCGGCCATGGCGCGCTGCGCCCAGGCCGCCGCGGGTGCCGGGGTCGATTGGACGAGACCGCGGACACGGCCGTAGACGAGGGCGCGCTGGCGGAGCGTCGTCGGGCCGACGAGTCGGGGAAGCAGTTCCTCGGCGAGGACGGCGACGGAGTTGTCGGCCGTGATCCGGTCGGCGATCCGCAGCCGGTTGGCGCGGGCTTCGTCGGTGTCGGCGGTGGCCTTGGTGTCGGCGAGGACCAGTCCGCGCACCCGCTCGGGGTGGCGGCGGCAGAGCGCCATCGCCACGTAGCCGCCGAGCGACAGTCCGCCGATCACCGCTTTGGCGATGCCTTTCTGCCGGAGCAGGTTGGCGACGTCGTCGGCCATCGCCTCCACCGACGGTTCTTCGCTCCCGAGAACCGACCCCCCGAATCCCCGCAGATCCGGAGTGATCACCCGGAATCTGTTCGACAACTGCTCGCGCTGGGCAAGCCACATCGCCGATGACAGCGGAAAGGCGTGCAGCAGCACCAGTGGCGTTCCGTCCCCGACGTCACGGGCGTACAACTGCATCAGAGCAACCCCCTCCGGCCCCCGTAAAAGCGGTCAATGGAGACTTCTCTACCCCTTCACCACCGGAACCCCCGTCCCCTGGCCGCGATCGGACGGAAGGTTTAGCGCCGCGGCCCCCGCCGCAGTCGCGCCGCCCAGCAGGGCCGATGCCAGTGCCGCCGATCCTCTTCCCCACCCCGGTCAGCGGCCCACGCCACCAGATGGGCCGTCCCCGGCGCGATCGTCTGATCGCACCCGGGGCACCGGTAGCTCTTCACGGCCGCGGACGCCAGAATCGTCCGCACATGCCATTCCCCGTCGGCCGCCCGCTCGGTTTCCTGCACCCCGTACGACCACGCACCCCCGACGCCACGGCCACCCCCGCCGTCCCGCCTGTTCTTCCGCGCACACACCCCACCAGCCTAAAGCCCCCCGCTTCCCCCCAACCCCGCCGCCACCCGCACCCCCGGCAAGACCGAACAACGGAGCACATTCCACCAGGACAACACCAGCCCGCACCCACCGAAAGCGGCGAAGCGGCGCTTCCAAACGGGGCGCACTCCCGCCCCCGCAGCAAAGCCCGTCGGCTAGCCCCACGGACATCCGCTCGGCGCCCCCGCTCAACAGCCGGGGCGCCGAGCGGATTTCAACGGCGCACGTCGCCTACGCTCCTGCATCCGGCAGCAAGACGCGTGGTCACCTGGAGTCCCCGGTGGCTTGTGCGCCGAGCACAGAGAACGGCCCGGAGGGGAAGCCGCAGCCCAGGGTCATGGCGGCGTCGGCGTCGGTGGGGGTGCAGTAGCCGGAGGCGACCATTTCCTTGGCGTCGTTGAGGTAGGGGAGGTAGATGGCGTCGGAGATGGCCGGGGTGGGGGTGCCTTCTCGGGGGGTGACGACCTTGCCGGAGCCGACTTTTTCGTAGGTGTAGAAGCCGCGGCCGGTTTTGCGACCGAGGGCGCCTTCGGCGACGAGGGCGCGGAGGGCGGCGGAGGGGGCGTGGCGGGGGTCGGCGGAGTCGGCGTGGATCACTTCCATGATCTCGAGGCAGGTGTCGAGGCCGATCAGGTCCATGAGGGTGAGGGGGCCCATGGGGAGGCCGAGGGCGGTGGCGGAGGCGTCGATGTCCTCGGCGGATTCGCCGGCGTCCAGGAGGTGGGCGGCGGGGCCGAGGTAGCCGAACAGTAGCCGGTTGGCGACGAAGCCGGGGCGGTCGCCGATGGTGACGGGGGTTTTGCCGAGGTCGCGGACCAGTTCGGTGACGGCGTCCGTGAACTCCTTGCGGGACTCGTCAGTGAAGATCACTTCGACGAGTTTCATGACGGGCGCCGGGTTGAAGAAGTGGACGCCGACGATCGAGCCGGGCCGGGACGTCGTCGCCGCGATCTCCGCGACGGAAAGGGAGGAGGTGTTGGTGGCGAGGACCGCGTCGGGCCCGCAGACCTTGTCGAGTTCGGCGAAGACCTTGCCCTTGAGGTCGAGCCGCTCGGGGACGGCCTCGATGACCAGGCCGCAGTCGGCGAGGTCGGCGAAGTCGGTGGAGAAGGTGATCCGGTCGAGGATCTCGGTCTGGCCTTCCTCGGTGAGTTTGCCGCGCTGCACGGCCCGCCCGGTCGAGGACAGGACGTTGCCGCGGCCCCGCTCCAGCGCCGCGTCGTTGATCTCGATGCCGACCGTGGCGATCCCGCCGCGCGCCAGCACTTCGACGATGCCCGCACCCATGGTGCCGAGGCCGACGACGCCCACCTTCTGGAAACCCATTGTCCTTCTCCCGCAGTTTGGCCCGTAGTTGGTTCGGTTGAAGTCTCGCAGACGCCCTGATCGGGCAGTGAGGAGCCATGCGCTTTGGACTTTTCCTGCCTTCCGGCCAGTGGCCGGGCCAGTCCCCCGCCGCGGCCCTGGACCGTACGATCGTGTGCGCGGCGGCCGCCGAGGAGGCCGGTTTCGACGGCGTGTGGCTGGCCGAGCACCATTTCATGACGTACGGGGTCTGCCCGTCGGCGACGACGCTCGCCGCCCACTTGCTGGGGGCGACCAGCCGGATCCTGGTCGGAACGGCCGTCTCGGTGCTGTCCACGCGTCATCCCGTGGCCCTCGCGGAGGAGGCCGCTCTCCTGTCGGCGATCTCGAACGGCCGGTTCTGTCTGGGGGTGGGCCGTGGCGGTCCTTGGCAGGATCTCGAGGTCTTCGGCACGGGCCTGCCGCGCTATGAGACCCATTTCCCCGAATCCCTCGACGTCCTGCTCACCGCGCTGCGCTCCCCGTCCGTCGCCGGTTCGGGCCCGGCCTTCACCTTCCGCGACGTCGCCCTGACGCCCCCGCCCCATCCCCGCCTCCCGATCCATCTGGCCTGCACCTCCCCCGCCACCGAGCGTCTGGCCGCCGCCCGTAACCTGCCCATGCTCCTCGGCCTCCACATCGACGCCCCGGCCCAGGCCGCCGCCCTGGCCCGCTACGCCTCAGCCCGCCCGGACGAGCCGCGCCACGAACACGGGTGGGGCGGCCATATCGGGGCGGGAGTCGCCTGGATCGGCGAGACGGGAAAGGCGGCTCGGGCGGAGCTGGTGCGGGGGCTCGTCCCCTGGCTGGAGCAGGGTTTGGCGGGATATGTACCACTGACGGGAGACCGGACGGCGAAGGACGCCCGCGGCTACGCCCGATGGCTGGCCGAGCGCCACGCCGTGGGAAGCACGGAAGAGGTGGTCGCGAAGCTACGCGAGGAGTGGGAGCTGACGCGCATCTCACGGCGCCTGCTCCTCGTGGAGGGCGACGGAACGGTCGAGCGGACCGTGGAGAACATCCGGCGGCTGGGCGCGGAAGTGCTACCGAAGCTGCGCGCTACCGGAGAATAGGCGGAAAAGGCGGGCGACGGACACCCGCCTTGCCACTCGCTGAACACGAAAAGGCCCCCCGTGCGAGGGGCCTTTTCGTGGTGGTTCAGCAGTCGCGGAGGTGCGGCGACTGGTTGAGGATCTGCTCGCGCGCCGTCACGAACCTGCGGTGCTCGGGTCCGTCGGCGAGCTTCGCCGGGAACACCGCCACCCGATGGCAGTTCTGGAACGCCAGTTTCACCCCGAAGTAGCGCTCGATGCTGCCCCGCATCGCGTCGCTGGCCAGCACCCGCAGGAGCTGGCCGCGGGCCTGCTCGTCCGGGGGCGGGGTGTGGTTGTCGGCGAACTCCCCGCCCGAGACCTCCAGATCAGCGACCAGGCCGCTGATCATGTCCCAGGCGTACGGGAGGGACGTGCGGATGCACTCGACGAACGCCTGATCGTCGATCTCGCCATGCTGGGCCTGTTCAAGGAGCTCGGGGGACACGTCAAGAGACATGCGTGCTGCTTCCTTCCGCCGGATCGACCACTGGTGACGCTAATCACCTTTTCGGGCGACGTCCAGAGGGACGTCCGACGGAACTCTCAGGTTGTCTTACCTGTCAGCGACAGTCCGCTTACTTTTTGGTGCGCCCGTGCAGCAACTGCATCAGTTTGACGATCTGGTCGACTTCCTTCTGGGACCTGCCGAAGACCGTCGTGTCCAGCGGCGACTTGAAACGCAGCTTGGTGATGGCTTTCGGACGGGAGAACTCGCGCAGACCGTCGGCGCCGTGGATCCGGCCGAACCCCGACTCGCCGACGCCACCGAACGGCAGCCCCGGGATCAGCGCGAACGCGATCGCCGAGTTGATCGAGGTCATCCCGCTGCGCAGCCGGCGCGCGACGTCCAGGGCGGCCTTGCCGGAGCCGGAGAACACCGTCCCGGCCAGCCCGTACTCGGTGGCGTTGGCCTTGGCGACGGCCTCGTCGAGGTCCTTCACCTTGGTGACCGTGACGGTCGGGCCGAAGGTCTCCTCGCAGATCGCCGAGGAGGTGTCGGGGACGTCGACCAGCACGACCGGGTCGACGAACGGACGTCGCACCGACTCGGCGCCGCCCACCACGGCCCGTCCACCGGAGGCGAGCGCGTCGGAGATGTGCCGTTCGATGATGTCGAGCTGGCCCGGCATCGTGATCGGCCCGTAGGACGCGCCCTCGCTCTCGTAGCCGGCCTTCAGCTCCTCGGCGCGCGCGCTCAGCTTCTCGACGAACCGGTCGTAGACGCTCTCGACGACATAGATCCGTTCGACGCCCACACAGGTCTGCCCGGCGTTCGACATCGCGCCCCAGAGCGCCGACTTGGCGGCGAAGTCCAGGTCGGCGTCGGCGGCGACGATGAAGGCGTCCTTGCCGCCGCACTCGGCGACGATCGGCGTCAGGGTCTCGGCGCAGGCGGCCATGACCTTCTTGGCCGTCGCCGCGGACCCGGTGAACGCGATCTTGTTGACCCCGGACCTGGTCAGCGCGCCGCCGGTGTCGCCGAACCCGGTGACGACCTGGAACACCGGCTGCTCCGGCACCGCCTCGGCGAACAGCTCGCCCAGCAGCTCCCCGACGCCCGGCGTGTACTCCGACGGCTTGAACACCACGGCGTTGCCCGCGGCCAGCGCGAACGCGAGCGAACCCATCGGGGTGTAGATCGGGTAGTTCCACGGCCCGATCACCCCGACCACACCGAGCGGGTGGTACTCCAGGATCGCCTTCTGGTTGATCGCCAGCAGCCCGGGGAAGAGGGTGCGCGGCCCGAGCACCTTGGCGGCGTTCTTCGCGGCCCAGTCGAGCAGGTTGATCGCGCCGACGGCCTCGAACACCGCGTCGCCGACCGGTTTGCCGGTCTCCTCGTGGATGACCTGCGCCATCCGGTTCAGATTCCGGGCCAGCGCCGCCTTGAAGTTCAGCAGTCTGGTCTTGCGTTCCTTGAACCCGAGCCCCGCCCACCAGGCCGCGGCCACCTGGGCCCGCTCGACGGCCTCGAAGACGGCTTTCTCGTCGTGCACGGGATGCGTGGCGACGACCTCACCGGTGGCGGGGTTGAGCGATGTGAACGTCATTTCGTCAGTAAATCACCGCTTACGCACCGATCGCTAGACGGGGTCCGCTAGCCGAGACGGTACGACCAGAGCTGCGAGAGCCGCTCCCAGAAGGTGAAGGCGTTGCCGCCCATCGCCGACACCAGATCGCTGATGCCGAACCAGCCCAGGAACTCGTAGATGAAGCCGAAGAACCATGCGTTGACCGCCGGAACCCACAGCAGTGCCATCAGCCCGAGGAACAGGTAGCCGCTGAGCGGCGCGACCTTCCGGACGAACTTGCGCGGCAGATACGGCTCCCAGATGCCGAACCCGTCGAGGCCGGGGACGGGCAGCAGGTTCAGCACGGCCGCCGTCACCTGCAGGAAGCCGAGGAAGGCCAGACCCGACCAGAAGACCTTGTGATCGTCGGCGAGGAACGCCTCGACCGACATTCCGGGCCCCGCGACCGTGAGCGCGAGGCCGATGACCCCGGCGAACAGCAGGTTCATCAGGGGGCCGGCCGCCGAGACCAGGCTGTGCCGCCACTTGCCCTTGATCGCGCCCTGGTCGATCCAGACCGCGCCGCCGGGCAGGCCGATCCCGCCGATCAGCAGGAACAGCACCGGCAGCACCAGGCTGAGCGTCATGTCGGCGTACTTGCGCGGATCCAGCGTCAGATAGCCGCGCGAGGCGATCGAGTGGTCGCCGAACCGGTGCGCGAGGTAGGCGTGCCCCCACTCGTGCAGGCAGAGCGAGACGATCCAACCGCAGACCACGAACGCGAACACCGACATCCGCGCCGTGTTCGACGGGACGTCCAGATAACGCCAGGCCATCAGGCCGAAGACGGCGGTGAGCCCGACGATCACAAGGAAAATCGGACTGATGCGCTGGTTCGCTCGGCTTTCGACTGCTCCCACGGTTCGAACCTACCGCCTGAACATCAAGTGAGGATCAAGGCGGGGACGACATGGAGCCGGAGGAACCGTCGCGTCTCGGCGTCCGGCCGGTCGAGCGGGGACAGGCTCAGCGACGCGATCATGCGGAACAGCAGCTCGACGACGCCCTCAACGTCCAGTTCGGGACGGATCAGCCCGGCGGCGCGTGCCAGTTCGAACGGCGGCCGGATCTTCGCGGCGCACAGGTCCAGGACCCGCTCGAACGCCCGGTTGACGGCGACATGGGTGTGCGCGACCGCTTCGGGGACCAGCAGCGTGGCGATGCGCGGTTCGCTGCGGACGAACGCGACGCCCTCCATGATCCCGTCGATGACGGCCTCACCCAGATCGGCGGCGGCCGGATCGCGGATCTCGCTCAGCCGCGCGGCCAGCGCGGTGAGGAAGCGTTCGACGTCGCGGAGGAACACCGCGAGGATCAGCTCGTCGCGGCCGCCGGCGAAGTTCCGGTAGAGGGTGGCGCGGGACATTCCGGCCTGATGGGCGATGTCCTCGACGGTCGTCTTGGCCACCCCGAAGCGGGTGAAGCACTCCTGCGCGGCATCGACGATCCGATCATGGCTTGACACAGGCCAACCCTAGGGCATGAGACGAATCTTGGCAGATGTCTCATCTTCGTGTAAGTATTCGCTTATGAACCCGAGATCGGCGATCGACGACGCGTACTGGGCGATGCTGGCCGCCGCCCATCTCCCCGGCGAGCAGTACACCGAACCCATCGGCGATCCCGGCCTCTTCGGCCCCGGCTCGGCGATCTGGTACGTCCACGGCGACGTGTCCGGGGTGCTCGGCGGCGTCTCCGGCCTGCTGCTCGGCACCCTCAACGAGCCCGTCACGCACGGCACCAACCAGCACTCCGACTATCTGCAGGACCCGATCAGACGGCTCGGCTTCACGGCCAGCTTCGTGATGGGCGTGACGTACGGCTCGACCCCCGTCGCCGAGAAGCTGACCGGGACGATCCGGGCGATGCACAAACGCGTCCACGGGACGATGCCGGACGGCCGCCCCTACAGCGCGACCAGTTCGGCGGACATCATCTGGACGGGCGTCACCCAGGCGTACTCGGCGGCCCGCGCCCATGTCCGCTACCACCCGAAGCCGCTGAAGGGCGCCGACCTGGATCGCTACTTCGCCGACTACGCGGTGATCTCCGAGAAGCTGGGCGCCACGGACGTCCCGAGCTCACGGTCCGACATCGCCGACTATTTCGCGATGATGCGCCCGCGTCTGACCGTCTCGGAGGAGACCCTCCACGCGGTCCGCTTCCTGCGCGGCGCCTACGGCTCCGACAAGGCCACCCAGCTCGGCAGCCAGCTCCTCAGCCGAGCCGCCACGGAACTGCTCCCGCCATGGGCGAAAACCCTCCTCGGCCTCTCCCCCCGCACCCCGATCGCCCCCCTGGCGGCCAGAGCCGCAGGCCACGCCCTCACCCGCACCCTCCGCTACGGCGTCACCTGGCGCCCCATCATCGAAGCCCACACCCGCGTGAACACCCCCTACACCCCGCCCACCCGCCTCTGACCTCCGGCGGTATGCGCGCCGAGCTTCAGAACAGGGTGCCGTCGAGTTCGATGCCGCGCAGGGCGTTGTAGTCGAGGACGACGGTGTCGATGCCGCGGTCGTTGGCGAGAACGCGGGCCTGCGGTTTGATCTCCTGCGCCGCGAACACGCCTTTGACGGGCGCGAGCAGCGGATCCCGGTTGAGCAGTTCCAGGTACCGGGTGAGCTGCTCCACCCCGTCGATCTCGCCGCGTCGTTTGATCTCGACGGCGACGGTGCCGCCGGTGGCGTCCTTGCAGAGGATGTCGACGGGGCCGATGGCCGTCGGGTACTCGCGGCGGATCAGGCGGTAGCCGTCGCCGAGGGTCGTGATGTGCTCGGCGAGCAGTTCCTGCAGGTGCGCTTCGACGCCGTCCTTCTGGAGGCCGGGATCGGCGCCCAGTTCGTGCTTGTGGTCGTGCAGGATCTCGAAGATCGTCAGGATGAGCTGTTCGCCCGACTTGCCGTGCGTCACCGTCCACCTGGCGATGGCGTCGTGCTCCGTGTACGCCTCTTCTTTCACGCTGCACGGCGGGTTCATCCAGTTCAACGGCTTGAACGCCCGATCATCCGCATGAATCGACACCGACCCGTCGGCCTTCATCAACACCAGCCTCGTGGCCAGCGGAAGATGGGCCGTCAGCCGCCCCACATAGTCAACGCTGCACCGTGCAATCACCAGACGCATGAGCCCCAGTCTCCCAAACGAACGGACCGCTCGCCCCCACTACCGCCCGACAGCCCCGAGAGGAGAGCGGTCAGGCAGCCCGGCAGAGTTCGGCCGGGTCGTCATGGCGAAGGGCGACGACGGGGACGGGGCGCGGACGGGCCGGGCGGGTCGGCAGAGCCGTCAGGGCCAGGCCGACGAGGACGGAGAGCGCGGCGGTGAGGTGGAGCGCGGTGAAGGGATCGCCGAACGCGACCACCCCGACCGCGAAACCCACGAGCGGTTCGATGTTGAGGAAGGCCCCCGCCAGGGCCGGGGAGACCCTGGTCTGGGCGTAGGCGAAGAGCGCGTAGGGCAGCAGAGTGCCGACGACGGTCAGCGCGACCGCCGCCAGCAGCGGCGCGGGAGCGGAGGGGATCGTCGGAAGGCCCTCGGAGAGGAACGCGATCGGGGCGGCCAGGAGGGCGGCAGCGGAGAACTGGACGGCCGTCACGGCGAGGGGTTCGCGGCCTTCGAGGAGACGGTCCTGTGCCACGACGAACGCCGCGCTGAGGAGCACGCTCAGCAGCACCAGAAGATCGCCGGCGACCGAGGAGGAGCCCCCGCCGCCCACGGCGACCAGGGCGATGCCCACGAACGCCAGGGCGAAGCCCGTCCAGGCGGTGCGGCCCACGACGGCACGGCCCAGCGCGACGGCCGCGACGGCCGCCAGCACGGGGGTCAAACCAATGATCAGGGAGGCATGGGCGACGCTCGTCCGCTGGATGCCCAGACCCTGCAGGACGATCACCGCGCCGTAGCCGGCGGCCCCCCAGAACACCACGCCCGGGGACAGGGCGCGGCGCAGGGCGGCACGGTTCACCAGCAGGAGGAGCGGGACGGCGGCGAGGGCGAAACGGACGACGGTCAGCCAGACCGGACCCCAGCCGGTGACGGCGATCTTGGTAAGGGGGACGGTCACCCCCCACAGGGCACCCGAGGCGGTGAGGGCGAGCAGCGTCGCCGAACGGTTCGTCTTCATGCCTCAAGGATGCGGAACGCTCCGTCGAAAACACGGGGTCAGAGCATGAACACGCAACTATATTCGGTGAAGTGACCGCTTCACTTGATGAAATTGACCGCCGGCTGCTGACCGAGCTCCAGCAGGACGCGAGCAGGACCAACGTCGAGCTGGCCCGGCTGGTGGGGCTGTCGCCCGCCGCGACCCTGCACCGGGTGCGGCGGCTGAAGGAGACCGGAGTGATCAGGAGGATCACGGCCGAGCTCGATCCGCCGCTCGCCGGGTTCCCGCTGAAGGTCTATGTGACGATCACGCTGACGCACCACACGCCCAAGGTCGAGCGGGCGTTCGCCGAGACCCTGCGGGCGATGCCGGAGGTGCTGTCGGCCGACGGGGTCGCCGGGGAGATCGACATGATCCTGCTGATCGCCGCACGGGACGTCCCGGATCTGCAGCGGGTCCTGCTCAAGCTCTCGCTGCACGGCGCCCAGCGGATCACCACGCTCCTCCATCTTCAGGAGATCAAGGCGCCGTCGCCGCTGCCCGTGTGAGCGGGGGGCAAAACGGGCGGCGGGGTGGTGGGCGATGCGGCAGACTGGGCGGGTGGCTGACGTGAGGATTCGCAAGGCTCTGCCCGGGGACGAGCACGCGCTGGCCGATCTGGACTGGCGGACCTGGGCGCCCGACAACTCGGTGGCGCCGCAGCCGGTGAAGGGGCCGCATTTCTTTGACCGGTTCCATCTGCCGGAGCACTTCCTGGTCGCCGAGGGGGACGGGCGGCTCGTCGGGTATCTGCGGCTGGTCCAGCCGGTGCTGCTGCCGAGCGGCGCGCACGTCCGGCAGATCCAGGGGTTCGCGGTCGACGAGACGGTGCGCGGGCGCGGCATCGGGCGGAGCCTTCTCGAAGCGGCCTGCGAGGAGACCCGCCGGCAGGGGGCGTCACGGCTGACGCTGCGGGTACTGTCGGTGAACACGGCCGCCCGGCGCCTTTACGAGCAGGTCGGCTTCACCACCGAGGGGATCCTGCGGGCCGAGTTCCTGATCGACGGCCGCTATGTCGACGACATCCTGATGGCCCGCTCGGTCTGAGCCTTCTGAGACTGAGGAGCACGAGGATGCGCGTCATCAGCGTCATCGCCGACCTTGAAGTGGCCGACATCGCGGCCGCCGGCGGCTTCTACGCGGACTACCTGGGGTTGAGCACCGAGGAGTTCAATCTGGGGTGGGTGGCCCGCTTCACCTCACCGGAGACCGGCGCGCATCTGCAGCTCGTCACCCGCGATGCCAGCGCGCCCGAGAACCCCGTCGTCTCGATCAAGGTCGAGGACGTCGAAGCCGCCTACGAGGAGGCCGGGCGGCGCGGGTACGAGATCGTGCACCCGTTGACCACGGAGCCGTGGGGCGTCCGGCGGTTCTTCGTCCGCGCCCCCGACGGCAACGTCTTCAACATCGTGCAGCACCACTGAGGCGTCAGCCGCCCGGCTTCCACAGGACGTCGTCGCCGCCGTTGGCGACCCGGCAGAGGATGAAGAGCAGGTCGGACAGCCGGTTCAGATACCGGGCGGTCAGGCCGTTGACGGAGTCGCCGTGCGCCTCGATCGCCGACCAGGTGGTGCGTTCGGCGCGACGGGCGGTGGTCCGCGCGACATGCAGGTAGGCGGCGGCGGGGGTGCCACCCGGCAGGATGAAGCTGCGCAGGACCGGCAGGTCGGCGTTGTACTCGTCGCACCACGCCTCCAGCCGGTCGATGTAGGGCTGGGTGACGCGGAGCGGCTCGTACCCCAGATCGGGGACGACCGGGGTAGACAGGTCCGCGCCCACGTCGAACAGGTCGTTCTGGATCCGGCGGAGCACCGCGGTGGTCGCGTCGGGCAGGCCGCCGAGGGTCACCACGACGCCGAGCGCGGCGTTGGCCTCCTCGACGTCGGCGTAGGCGGCCAGCCGGGGGTCGGTCTTCGGCGTCCGGCTCATGTCACCGAGACCGGTGGTCCCGTCGTCACCCGTCCGGGTGTAGATCTTCGACAGGACCACCGGGTTCTCGTCACGACTCATGCGCTCAGATTAGAGCTTGCCGGCCTTGAGCTCGCCGCCGACCAGGGTGGCCGTCACCGTCACGCCGCCGACCTTGGAGATCTTGATCTTCCGCAGGTTCTTGGACAGGACGATCGCGTCGAACCGCTTGCCGACCTCCAGCGAGCCGGACGTCTTCTCCAGCCCGAGCAGGTACGCGGTGTTGAGCGTGTGGATCTGGATCGCCTGCGACAGCGTGATCCGCTCCCCCGCGTTCAGTGGGCCCCTGTACTTCGCCGCCTCCGGCGCCGGGTTGGTCCGGGTGACGGCGAGCTGGAGCTGGCCCATCGGGTTGAGGGCGTCGACGGGGAAGTCCGAGCCGTTCGCGAGCCGCGCGCCCGCCTTCAGCAGCGACCGCCACGGGTACAGCCGGTTCCAGCGCTCGGTGCCGATGAACGGCTTGAGCGCGTCCATCGTGTACGGGTCCTTCTCGGCCCACTGGGTGGCGACCGAGGGGATCACGTTGAGCTGCTTGAACCGCTTGTAGTCGGCCGGGTGGACGAGCTGGGCGTGCGCCAGGATGTGCCGCTGCGCCTTGTTCTTGTTCTTCTTCCGCGCGTAGGCGAAGGAGTTGAGCGCCTCACGGGCCGCGCCGTCGCCGATGGTGTGGATGTGGACCTGCCAGTGGGCCTTGTCGAGCGCCGCGACGACCTTGTTGAGGTGCGCCTGCTTCACCCGGACGGGCCCGCGGGTCTTGCCGGGCACCCACTTGCCCTTGGAGTTCTTCACCAGGTACGGCTTGAGCAGCAGCGCCGTCTGGTTCGGGTACTCGATCACCCCGTCGGCGAAGATCTCGCCCACGGCCTTGATCTGGAAGTTGGGGCCCTCGTACTTCTTCTTCAGCGCCTTGATCTTCTTCAGGGTGCCGGGCAGGTCGGCGTAGGCGTCGTTGGCGTCGAGGTTGAGCGCGCCGACGACCCGTCCGGGCAGTTCGCGCCGGTCGGCGAGGTACTTCCACGCCTGCAGGTCGTTCTCGGTGAGGAGCTGCGGCTGGTAGGCGGTCAGCCCGCTGGCCGTGACGTAGGCGAGCGTGGTGCGCAGGCCCTCGACCCTCTCGGCGAGCGGCGCCGGCGGGATCTTGGAGCGGACCAGGTGCATCGCCGTGTCCTCTTTGAGGTACCCGGTGGGCTCGCCGTTGGCGTCCCGGACGATCACGCCGCCCTTGGGGTCCTTGGTGTCCTTGGTGATCCCGGCGAGCTCCAGCGCCCGGCTGTTCACCCAGGCGTTGTGGCCGTCGTCGGAGAAGATGAAGATCGGCCGCTTGGTCTTGAGGACGTCCAGCATGGCCTTGGTCGGGACGGTTCCGGCCGGCTTCATGCCCGGCAGGTCCCAGTTGACGACGTTGAACCAGTCGTTGTCGGTCTTGCCCTTGGCCTTCTCGTCGTCCAGGCACTTCTGCAGGAACTTCTGCGTGTCCGGGACGCTCAGGAACTGGTAGTTCAGGTCGCAGACGGGCAGTTTCGGCGTCAGATGGAGATGGCCGTCCTGGATGCCGGGCATCAGGGTCCTGCCGCGCAGGTTCACGACCTTGGTCTTCTTGCCGATGTACCGCTTGGCGCCGGTGTCGGCGCCGACGTAGACGATCTTTCCGTTGCGGACGGCGACGGCCTGCGCGCGCTTCCCGTCCTTGCCCACTTCCACCGATCCGTGGCGCATGACCAGGTCGGCGCCGGTGGCGGCGGAAGCTGCGGTGGCGGGTACGGCCAGGCCGAACGCCAGCATGGCGCCGCCTGTGACGAGGGTCCTGATTCGCATGGAAGCGAGCGTGGACGATTAATCCATTAACCACAATCGCCATCAACCTACGGAAACAACCGTGAAACCTGACCGTTTCCACTGATTCCGTAGAATGAGACCATGCGGGTGACGATCGGGGAGGTGGCCAGGGCGGCGGAGGTCTCCACCGCGACCGTCTCCAACGCACTCAACGGCACCGGCCGGGTCTCCGACGCCACCCGCCGCCGGGTCAGGGAGGCCGCCGACCGGCTCGGCTACCGGCCCAACGCCGCCGGACGGGCTCTGCGCACCGGCCGCACCCGGGTGCTCGGCCTGGCCGTCACCACCTACGGCGAGTTCTCCTGGACCTTCAGCGAGGTCGCCTACTATGCCGAGATGATCGCCGCCGCGACGGCCGCCGCCCACCGGCACGGCTACGCCCTGACCGTCCTGCCGGCCGCGCTCGCCGACGAGGAGTGGCACACCGTCGCCGCCGACGGCGTGGTCATCCTGGACAGCCCGCGCGACGATCCGGCCGTCGCGGCGCTGCGGCGGCGCGGCATCCCGATCGCGTTCGACGGCCGCCCGGCGGAGCTCGGCCCGCGCGACTCCTGGGTCGACAACGACCACGCCGCGACCGTCCGGGAGGTCGTGGCGCATCTGCGCGGCCAGGGCGCCCGCCGGATAGGGCTGATCGCGGGCCACGGCACCGACCACTACACCCAGAGCTCCATCGACGCCTACCTCGACACGGTCGCCGAACCGCTCCTCGGCCACATCACCGAAGAGGACACCGCGGGCGAAGCCGCCGCCCGTGAACTCCTCGACGCGGGAGCCGACGCCGTCTACGGCCTGTTCGACGGCTGCGGCCGGTCCGTGCTCGCCGCCGCCGGGGAACGCGGCCTGTCCGTCCCCGCCGATCTCCTGGTCGCGACGTGCAGCGAGGACCCGTCCTACGCGTGGACCACTCCCCCGGTCACCACGCTGTCCCTGCGCCCGGCCGACTCGATCGCCCGTGCCGTCGCCGCCCTCGCCGAGACCCTCGACGGCGCGCCCGGCACCGTCCATCCCGACCTGCCGACGCGCCTCACCGTCCGTGCGTCGACGGCAAGGCGCGCCGCGACCCCGTAGGGATCAGAGGCCGGGGGCGTGCCGGGCCTCCGCCTCGTGCATGAGGCGGCGGAGCCGGTGCGGGTCGACGTCCTCGAGGATGAGGCGGGCGCCCGGGTCCCACAGGGGGAACGCCCAGAACGAGCGGGAGCCGCGGCCGTACATGACGTGCCAGTTGCGTTCGGCGGCGTTGATCTCGGCGGCCCGCAGGGCGCCGAAGTCGGCTTCGTCGTCGTGGGCGGGGCCGAGGGCGACCTCGGCGGGGCCCGTGGTGTCGTCGAGGGGAGGCGGGGCCGGGTTGACGATCATCGGTCGCTCCAGGTACTCGGGTTGGTCGCGAGCGGGGAAGGCTGGAGGATGCGGCGCATCCTGCGGCGGTGGGCCTCGAGGTCGGCACGGGCGGCGCGGCTGCTCCACCGCCCGGCGAGCGGCAGCATCAGCAGCAGGAACGCGGCCTGCGCGATGATGCAGACCCACCACCAGTGCTGCCATTGGGCGGGTGCCTGGAGCAGGGCGCGGGCCTTGTCGGCACGCGCAGCGGTCGGGTCGACCAGGACGTCCATACTGGGCACGATCATCGGCAGCAGGAAGAACGAGACACAGGCGCTGATCCGCACCATCCAGCCCCAGATGGCCAGGCCGGGCGCGATGAGCGCGGGGTTGCAGCGTTCGATGGTCTCGGTGAAGGCCGCCATCCACGGCACGTAGGCGGTGCCGAGGCCGAGGCCGAGAAGGCTGAGGATCAGCACGATCGTGCCCCAGCCGGCGGAGCGGTCGGCCGCCTGCTGGAGCAGCAGCCAGGTGCTGAGGATCGTCAGGAACGTTCCCGCGACCATGAAGGGCTTGCGCACCCGCAGCCGGTCGGACAGCGCACCGACGGCCACGAGCGTGACGGCGTTGACCAACCAGAACCAGCTGTTGAGCCCGTTCACCTCGTGTGTGGAGAACCCGAACAGCGTCGTCAGGTAGAGGGTGGAGAACCCGATCGCCACGTAGTAGACGAGCAGGAACACCGAGATGCCCGCGGCGGGCAGCAGGATGTCGGGACGTAGTACGAATGACCTGGGCACCGCGCTGCGCATCCGATGACTGCCCGTCTGGACGTGCACCTCCAGCACCCGCCGATCCTCCTTGGAGACCAGCACCTGGTCGCGGAGCGCGGGCGACAGCTCGCGGAGCCCGAAGTACGCGACCGCGCACATCACCAGCCCGACCGCGCCGACCAGGTAGTACTGGCTGGCCCACGAGTCGTCGAACAGCCGGAGGGTGCGGTTGGCGACGAAGCTGACGATGAGGCTGCCCACGACCGGGCCGACCGCCCAGAACCCCATCGCCGACGCCCGTCCGAGCTGCGGGGAGAAATCGCGGACCAGCGCCGGGGTCGCCACCAGCACGGCGCCCTCGACCAGGCTGACCAGCACCATCATCAGCGCGAAAGCGGTCTTGGTCTCGGCCAGCGGGGTCAGCAGCGACAGCAGGGCCGTCACCGCCAGCCCGTAGACCACGATGTTGATCCGCCCCCACCGGTCGACGAGACCGGCGGCCAGCGAACCGAACGCCCCGATGAGGTTCGCGACGACCAGGATGTTGACGTAGAAGAGGAACGACATCTCGTAGTGGGCGAGGACGAGCGGCGCGACCCCTCCGAAGACGTACAGCTCGTAGTAGAGGACGATCGTCGCGGCCACCGCGATCGACAGGTAGCTGTACCGCTGTGCCGTGGCCGGATAACGGTAAAGCGTGCGGCGGGCCGTCAGATCCGGTCTCTGCGCCCCGCTCCACCCCGAAGCGGCGTGTTTCGCTGACACCACGTCACCTCCTCGCGCCAGGTTATGAAGGGACGGACGATGTGACATCAGGCACACCACCCAAACCCGGCATCCAAGGATTGTGCTCCGCACACAATCCTCTTCACTTCTGTCCCTTTGATTGACGAAAGTTCCCATTGCGGACGACGATCCAGACCATGGAGGGTGCGTCTCGCGACAACGACGCCGCGGTCCGGGCGGAGTACCTCCGCATCGCGCAGCGGATCTATGAGAACGCCGTCGCGCTGAGCGAGCAGATCGCCGACGCGATGTGCCGGGAGATCCCGGCGTTCGCGGGCGTCCCCGAGGACTTCCTCAAGGAGGTCCGCGACACCCTCACGATGGGCGCGACCAGAGCGTCCACCGCCAGCATCGAGGACCGCAGGCTCACCCGGCACGACGTCGTGTTCTCCCCCCGCACCTTCGCCGCGAAGATCGCGCAGCGCGGGATCTCGCTGGAGGCCTACCAGCACGGATTCCGGATCACCCAGCGCGTCTACTGGAACGCCATCGCCGAGTACGCCGAGCCGTCCCCGGCCGGCGACCGGGCCGTGATCCAGCTGACGTCGCAGCTCGTCCGGTTCACCCACATGCTCAGCGACGCCGCCGCGCAGGGCTACCTCGAATACCAGCGGTCCGCGATCACCGAGGACGACCGGCACCGGCGCGACCTCGTGGAGACCCTGCTGGCCGGACGGCCTGTCACCGGACGTCCCCTGACCGAGCTGGCGCGCGCCCACGGGATCGGGCCCGGCGCGTCCGTCGCGGTGATCGTCGCGGTGGGGGCGGGTGCTCCCGCGCCCGCGGGTGAGGACCTCTATCTGACGTCAGCGGCGCTCGGCGGGGTCGGCGTCACCGACCAGCGGCCGCTGGTCGCGGCCCGGCACGAGGAGATCGTGGTGTTCGCGGCCGTCCGCGCCGGATCCGATCCGCGGCGGCTCAGCGACGCGCTGACCTCCGTCCAGGCGGAGCTGGCCGGGCAGGGCGTCCGGCTGGCGATCGGGATGAGCACGATCACCGAGGGCACTTCGGAACTGCCGCGCGCCTACGCCGAGGCCAGGCTCGCGCTCGAACTATCGGGCCCCGAAGGCGGGGTGACGGCGCTGCCGCTGCTGTCCCCGTTCCGGTATCTGGCGCTGCGCGCCGACCCGACGGCCTGGCATCTCGTCGATCCGGCCGTCCGGGAACTGCTCCACAGCGACCGGCAGCGCGGCGGCACCCTCACCGCGACGATCCGGGCGTTCGCCGACGCCGACCTCAATCTGCGGCACGCGGCCGCCGAGCTCAACGTCCACCACAACACCGCCCAGTACCGGCTCCAGCGGATCCAGGAGCGGACCGGCCACAACCCCCGGCACATCGCCGACCTCGTCGAGCTGCTGACGGCGATCGCCCTCCACGAGACCCACCGCTGAACCGGGTGGGCCGCCGGCCGCGTACCGCGGGGCAGTCCACCAAGGAGCAGCGCATGATCCGTTATCTCTGTGCCGGGGCCGTCCTGCTGACCGTCGCGTCGTGCTCGTTCCACCGCGACGAGCCGGGCCCGCAGGCGAAGCCGATGACGCTCGAGCAGCTCGCCGCCGGAACCGGGTGCAAGCTCCAACCCCAGCTCGGCGCGAGCGAGCTCAAGCAGGGCCAGTGCAGCACCGGCCAGGGCAAGTACGTGCTGCTGACCTTCTCCACCGAGGAGGCGCAGTCGTCGTGGCTGACGGAGGCCAAGCCGTGGGGCGGCCGCTACCTCCAGGGCCCGCGCTGGGTGATCGTCGGCACGGACGAGCAGCTCCTGGAGTTCCGCGGCAAGGTCGGCGGGACGATCGTCGCCGGCGAGGACCACGGCCCCGCCCCCGCG
The DNA here is from genome assembly GCF_054778695.1 of Actinocorallia lasiicapitis. Lineage (NCBI taxonomy): Bacteria > Bacillati > Actinomycetota > Actinomycetes > Streptosporangiales > Thermomonosporaceae > Actinocorallia > Actinocorallia lasiicapitis. Next base: position 28,976 of record NZ_BAAGZI010000003.1, on the reverse strand, counting down.
CAGGGCGGCCACGGCCACTGATCTTGTGATCAGCACCACCTGGCCGACTCCGGCCGCCCCGCACGGGAAACCCTCAGATAGCCGGGAACATCTACGTGATGTTGATCGGCTGAGGGAGCGGCAATGGCACGGACACCCCGGGGACGCGCACTGCTCGCGTCCCTGCTCTGCTTCGCCGTGATCGCCTGGTCCCCGGGGATCGCGACCGCGGCCGGGCCCTTCGACGACATGTGCGCGGGGCCCCTCGCCGCGCTGGAACAGACCAGATCCAAGATCAGATCGCATAACGCGAGCCCGCCCGACCGCAGGAACGCCGCCGCCGTCTCGGCCTACAACGCCCGGGCCCGCGGCCTGATGGCCGAGCAGACCCAGAACGTCTCCCGCGCCCGGCAGTGCGTCAACGCCTTCGCCGAGGTCCTGCGGAACAACCCGGCTCGACGTTCGTGAAACCGAGCGCCACCCAGGTCGCGAACATCAGGACCGCGGCCACCCGGATGACCGACGCCGACCGCGACGCGATCAGCCGCTCGAACTCCAAGACCTACGACTACCTGCTCTACGGTTCCGGCAAACGCGGGATGACCACGCGCGTCGACCGGATCCCGCCGAAACTGCCGAACGGGTCCGCGGCCAAGGACATGTACCACGCGCTCGACAGGAACCGGCCCACGATGCCGCTGACCAACCGGCTCCAGGGGCAGCTCCCCCCGACCGTGGGCAGGCCCGACCCCGCCTACGCCGACGGACGTCTCGTCACGGGGGTGGCGTTCGACCACATCATCCCGCTGCGCCGCCTCGTCACGATGCGGGGCTTCCTGAAGCTGACGCCGGAGAACATGTGGCTGGTCGCCAACTCGCCGGCCAACTCCCAGTGGCTGTCCAAGACGGCCAACAGCTCGAAGCTGTCGGGCAGCTCCGCGTTCATCGCGGGCGCCGACCCCCAATGGCTGCAGGCCCAGGCCCAGCTCAGGCTGAAGTCCGAACGCGAGGTCCAGCAGCTCATCAACGCCCTCCTCAAGACCCAGAAGGGCTGAGACGATGCAACCCTGGCCCCAGCAGCAGCCGCCCAGGCCGCCGCGCCATCACGTCCCGGCCCGCAATCTCGCCGTCGCGTTCGGCACCCCGGTGCTCCTTCTGCTCGTCGCAGCCGCCCTCTTCCTGGCGGGACGGCCGGGGGCCGAGCCCGGCGGGGGCGGGGGAAACGGCGGAGACGGGGGCGGTGACCAGGGCGATATCCGCCGCGCCGTCACCGCCTTCTCCGCGGCCGTCGACCGCAACGACAACGTGACCCTCCTGTCCCTGCTCTGCCCGGCGGAGGCGGTGAACGTCGAGGACGACATCGACTCCCCCGACAGCACCGGCGACCCGCAGGCCCCGATCCATCCCCTCACCATCGGCGAGATCAAGATCACCGGCGAGGTCGCCGAGGTGACGGTCAGCCGTCCCGAACAGGCGCCCGCCACGGTCTTCCTACTCAGGCAGAACGGCGCCTGGAAACTCTGCGACCCCGAACGCTACGGCCGTTAGCCGCCCCGTCCGACCATGGACGGAGGAAGCGGGGCCGCGCCAGTGCGACCCCGAACGAGACCCGATCAGTGCGCCCGCCGACCAGCACCGACCAGTAGATGCCCCCAGGTCCCGGGCGACAGTTCCAGGATCCCGCCGTTGGAATCCTTGGAGTCCCGGACCAGTACGAACGCCCCATCCCTGACAACCTCCACGCAAGCATCATCCTCTGTGGAGTAGGTGCTCCTGAGCCAAGGAAGTTCATCGTGCCGATTCGGCTGAGCAGCCATCCAGCTCTTCTCCCATTTCTCGCGATGGGCCCTGTCGTCAAGCCAAACGGCAGCTTGTTCAGTTGTGAAATGAGTCAGGGCACACGACAACTCATCCCATGAGGCGATTGTCCCGGACTATGAGCCGTTTGACCAGAATCACCCATGGAATCACGAGCTCGGGAGAAATCCTCCGTCAGAGCTGGTCTAGCTCCGCGGCGATCTTCAGCATGAACTCCAGCGACTTGTCGGGCGTCATCGCCTCGTCCATCACCTCCTGGTAGTAGGACCGGTAGTCGGTGACGAGATCATCGGGACCGGTGATGAGCTGGCTGGCACCACGCCCGGCCTCGATATAGAGGACGTCGTCGAGCGGCCCGTCGAACTCCAGCAGCGTGAAGCCCGCGACGAAGAGCCCACTGTGGAAGCCCGCGTCGAACGGAACGACCTGGATATCGATCCGCGGATTGTTCGCGGCCAGTTCGGCCGCGTGGCGAATCTGCCGCTGCTGGACGCCGGGGTCCCGCCGAACACCGATCTGCCTCCTGAGCACCGACTCATCGAGCAGATACTGCATCCGAGGCGCGTCCTCGCGGCCGGCGAGCCTCCGCTGCCGCTCCATGCGCAGGTCGACGCTCGGAAGGTTGCCGCTGGGACGAGCATTGTCCGACGTCGGCCAGGACAGCACCTCGGCGTACTCGCGGAGCTGGAGGAGACCGGGAAAAACGCCGCCGTGGTAGTGACGCAGGATGGATGCGCCCGCTTCATAGCCGACGAACGTCAGATAGGCGTCCCTCACGAACTCCCGGTAGTCGGCCCACCAGGGGCGTTCCCGGGCTGACCGGGCCAGCTCTTGGAGCCGCTCGTGGCGCGACTCCGATACCACTCCGTAGTGGTTCAGCAGCGCGGTGAGGTCGGTACGAGTGATTCCACTCTTTCCGCCTTCCACCCTCAGCAGTTTCGAGGCGCTCCAATCAAGAGCGTCCGCCACCTGCTCCTGAGTGAATCCCGCGTCCTTACGCGCGCGTACCAGCTCTTCCCTGAGTAGCGCGCTCTCCACGATGGGACCTTGCCCACTGGACGCTTTCCATCCTCCGTCGTCGACTGGCGGTGTCTGCCGGGCTATATGTTGCTACCCGGCAGTTTGCCATGTATCAGAGCATACTGGACGGTACCTTGACCGGAACATGAAAACCAGCGCGGCTTGTGGGGGGGTAAACGCGAGCCGTGCGGGGTTCGCGTCGGTTGGGTGGTCCTACGCCTCATGGCTTCGAGGCTGCCGCGTGCATCCTGGTTCCTATTTGCTACCTGGCAAGCAGTTGGCTGGCAGAATGTGACGGAGTGTAGTGGGCCAACTCTACACCCCAGCAGAGGTGACTCCGCGCAGTGGCAGGAGATCGCGAAAGTGGACTCACCGAGCAGGCGAGAACGCACCGAGGGAGGGGAACCGACCACTCCCGGGAAATGTCGATAAAAAGCAAATCGCCCCACCTTGGGCTTTGGATTCCGTCGGCAAACTGAGACCAAAGCAAGAGGGGCGATTCACCCACACAGCACCAAAGCAGGTGTTTTCATGCACTCAGAGCCAGAGCCCCGAGCTGGGCAAACACCCTCTTCAGCTGGTTCCATTGTAGGCGCGGCCCAACATAGTGGAACAGAGCCAAGCCGTTTCAACCCTGTTACAGCCGTTCCGACGCAGTCCGCGGAGGCCGGAAAGGGTCACCGGCCCGCGCGCCGGACCGCTGTTCTGGTCATCGTGTTCCTGGGCAGTGGGGGAACCGGTGGATGGTTCGGCGGGGTCATCGGTCTCTTCGTCGGTGGCCTCTTCGGGATCGTCGCGGTGCCCGTCATCGGTCTCACCAGCGAGCTCCCCCTTCTCATCGAGCACATTCGTCCCACGCTCACCAGGGCGGACGATTCCCTGCGGCTGATCGCCGTGGTCGCGGACGCCTATCTCAAGCCGCTTTCCCTTCTTCGCGGGGGAAGCCAGCCGCAGGCATGGCCGGAAACGGCCAGCACCCTTCCCGTCCTCGAGCAGCGCCCTCGGACGGAAGAACAGTTCGCGGAGAGTGAGCCGTTCTGAGCTCGGCTGACGGCGGCGGAGCAGGACGCGCTGACCAGGTCGGGCACGACCGAGCGCTTCGACGACGGGGTCATGATCTGCCGCCAGGGCGACCATGGTGACCGGGTGTACGTGAACCGGGGTGGAGTCATCGAGATCCGCCACGACGACGGTGACGGCATCCGCACGATCGCCAGGCGCGCGACCGGGCACCTGGTCGGCGAACGGGCGGCGTTCGAGCCCGCGGCGCGATCGGCGACGATGGTGGCCGTCGGGCCGGTGACGGCGCTGGTCATCGAGACGGGCGCGTTCACGGCGTTCCTGGAGCTGTTCCCTCAGGTCGTCAAGAAGATCGAGGGCGGCCTGTACCGGCGGATGACCGAGCAGCGTCCCGCGGAGACCTACCCGCTCCGGGGGCAGTACCGGCCCATCCTCATGGCCGACATCTCCTCATTCAACGACCCTGAACGCACCAACCTCGACCGGATCGCCATCAGGCAGGTGCTCTATTCCGAACTGAAGCATGTGCTGATCGCCGCCGGCGTCCCCTGGGGGGAGTGCCATGTCGAAGATCGCGGAGATGGGGCCCTGCTCATCGCCACCGCGGACACCATCCCCGGCGCGCTCCTGGAACGGCTTCCCGAGGAGCTCGCCGAGGCGCTCGCCTCGCACAACGCCGGGGCCTCGCCCGGCAGGCGGCTGGCCGTGCGGCTCGCGGTGGGGATCGGGCCGGTGATCGAAGACCCCTGGGGAGTCGTCGGAGAACAGATCAACCTCACCGCGCGCCTTCTCGACGCGCCCGAGTTCAAGGCCGAGATGATCGAAGGGGTCTGCGTCGGGGTGGTGGTCTCGACCGAACTGCACGAGACCGTCGCCCGGCATCTGCCCGACCGGGACGGGTTTCATGAGATCGATGTCAGGGTGAAGGAGACCAGGACGACGGCCTGGGCGCGGACGTTGTCGCCCTGAGCTGGCTCGGCGGACGGCGGGCCGCCGGGGACGCCTCCGCGAGAAGGGGTCCCCGGCGGCGGTTCACCCGGTCTGGGCCAGGCCGTTGGTGCACTCGTCCGGGTATTCGCACCAGACGAACTTGCCGCCCGTCGACTCCAGCATCCAGCCCCAGGCGATGCTGAGATGCTCCACCAGCCACAGGCCGCGGCCGCCGTCGGACTCCGGGTCGGCGTGCTCGACCAGCGGAGGGAGCGAACTGCGGTCCCAGACGGTGATGCGGAGCCGATCGGTCAGCCGGGTCAGCCGCAACCGGACCGGATCGGCCGGACCGCTCGCCGCGACGGCGTTCGTCACCAGCTCCGACACCATCAGCAGGATCGCGCCGTCCCTGTCGCTGATCCGCCAGGCGCCCAGCATGTTCTCGGTGCTGCGCCGCGCCCAGTACGGGGCGTCGAGTGCGGCGGTCAGCGTGAGATCGCTACAGCACATCCAGTCGGCCGTCGCGGTCATCTGGGGCGCCTAGCAGTTCCGGCCGCTGTTCACGCAGCCGACGATCCGCTGCGTGAGCCGCTCCGGCATGACCTGCTCGAAGTCCGCGTGGTCCGTGACCGGATCATGCTGCTCCTCGGGGAAGGAGTCCAGCGCGATCGCCTTGGCCATGGCGCGCGGCACGTTGTAGGTCAGCACCATGTGGAGCTGCGGGATCGGCCGGGTGCCCTGCGGGCAGGCGCCGCTGGCCTTGTCGGGGAACAGCACATGGGTGCGGTGGTTGGCGCTGTCGACGTTCTGGCCGTCCCAGCAGCTCGGGAAGTCGAGGATCCGCATCACCTGGCTGCCGCGCGGACAGATCGGGTACTTCTGGGTGATCCGGTTCTGGAAGCCGCTGCAGGTCCACTGGGCGGCGGCGTTCGCGCCGGCCTGGCTGACGGCCTTCGCGTTGCCCGTGATGACGCGCAGGAAACGCGGCATGGCCGTCACCTTGGCCTGCGGGTTGCCGCGAAAACGGAGCGTCGCGGAGGTCGGGCGCAGGATCGTCCCGACGTTGCCGTCCTCACCGACGTCGTTGACGCCGTTGCGCACCCGCAGCACCGGCCAGAAGTAGGTGGAGCGGTCGTCCTCACGGCAGGTCGTGCCGGCCGCGGCCAGACTCTGGTCGGTGGAGAAGCCATCGGTCGACAGGTTCCCCACATAGTCGTGGGTGTGGTGGGCGCCGTTGCGGACGCCCGGCGCGACGATGAAGTTGTCGGGGTTGTGGTGGCCGTTGCGGTTGGTGCCGCACCGCGACACGAACGACCCGGACGAACCACCCCTGCGCGTCCTCGGCTCCACCCGGTTGGGGCGCACCGCCCTGATGTCGACGAACGCCGAATCGGGGATGGGCGCGACGGCCGCGGGCGGCGCGGGCGCGCCAGGAGCTGCGGTGGCGTTGGGATCGACGGGCGGCGCCGCCGTCGCGTTCGGATCGACCGGCGCGTTGGGGTCGACCGGCGCATTGGGATCCGCGGTCGCGTTGGGGTCCACCGGTGCGCTCGGGTCGATCGGTGCGTTCGGATCCACTGGCGCGTTGGGGTCGGCGGGCTGGGTCGGGGCGGCCGTCGCGTTCGGATCGGCGGGCGGCGCCGTGGTCGGCGGAGCCCAGATCTGATCCTGGTTGGGAACCCAACCCTGGTTCCCGCCGTTCCAGTTCTGGGTGGCCGAGGGTCTCGGCTTGGGCCAGGCCTGCGCCTGGACCGGGGTGAGCGTCAGCGCGGGCAGCCCGAACAGCGCCGCGTAGACGATTGCTCGTCGCATGTGGACCTCTCTCGAAGCTCTGGGCAGGGCCGTCAGGCACGCTGCGTGTAATCGACCAGGCCGGTGCTCTCCAGGTAGCCCATGTGCCGCTGGACGAAGACCATCGTCCGGGCGGCGAACTCCCTGATGAGGCTGTTGCCGGTGTCGGCGCGGACGGTCGCGACGAAGGAGAAGACCTTGCCGTGCGCGGCCCGCAGCCGGTTGACGAAAGCCCGGTCGTAGGTGTCGCCGGACAGCCCGGCGAGCTCGTTCATCCAGCCCTGCTGCTGGGAACTGGGACTGGTCGGGAGCGTCACGCCGAGCCGGCCCGCCACGGCCTCGACGTCCTGGTCGAGCACGCCGTGCTCAGCGTTGATCTTGCGTCCCGCCTCTTTGACGCTCGTCCGCGAAGCCTTGCTCTGCGCCTGCTCTCCGGTGGGCATCTCCCAGAGCCCGGCCTGCTTCACTTTGGCCAGTAGCTGCATGTCGGCGTCCGACAGCGGCCCCCAGTTGGTCTGCATCACGGCCGCCGACGAACCCAGCGCCTGGCTCGCCGGCGGCCTGACCAGGATGTAGAGCGCGGTCCCGGCCAGAAGGAGGCAGGAGACCAGGACCGCCGCCATGCGGATCTGTTCGTCGCTGAAGCGGCGGCGTATGACGGAACGGACCCCCCGCCTCGACGCGAACCTCCGCACGGTACTCATTCCGCCTCCTTCCGGTAGGTGTCCCGATGGGAGGCGGTACGCGATCCGGTCGCGGGTGGTTCACCCGATAACGGATTGATTTCGGCCGTCGGCTCTTCTCTTGTCAGTTCTTTTCTTGGCGGCGGAGCGCGAGCGCGGGACACATCGCGACGGCCTTGCGGACGTCACGCTCCAGCCACGCCGGCAGCGGCCCGTCGGAGATGACGGGGAACCCGTTGCGGTCCAGCCTGATCACCTCGGGCACCACGTAGGCGCAGACGCCGTGGCCCTCGCAGCGCGACCAGTCGACCTCCAGCCGGCCGCCGTCGTCGCCCGGCACGTGCAGCAGCCCCCGCACGGGACGACCGCAGGTCCCCGCCTCGGCGTGCACCGCGATGTCCTCGGCGAACGCCGTCATCGCCGACAGGACGAACGTGGCCGTCCCGTCGGGATGCTTGCACGCGCCGCGCCCCCGGCCGATCCCGACGGCGCGCCGCACCGACAGGGGGTTGCCGTAGCCGTCCTTCAGCTCCGACAGGGTCCGGACGATCTCCGGCAGCCCGAGCCGGCACGGACCGCACTGCCCGGCCGACTGGGCGGCCAGATACGACGCCACCCGCAGCGCCTCCTCCAGCGGGCAGACCCCCGCCGCCAGCGGCAGCATGATGCCAGCGCCGAGCGAACCGCCGACGGCCCGCATCCCGGCCCGCGACACCTTCGCGGCCGCGGCGGCGTCGGGGCTCAGCCAGGCGCCGTGGTAGCCGCCAGTCAGCACGCCCTGCCCGAAACCGACCCCCACCTGGGAGAAGACGGTCCGCAGCGAGGTGCCCGTCGGCACTTCGACGATGTGCTCGCCCGCGATGGTCAGCAGGACCGTCCCGGGTTCGTCCTCGGTTCCGGTCGAGGCGTACAGTTCGGCGCCCAGCGAGGCCAGGACGGCGAGCTGCGCGTAGGTCTCGGCGTTGGACAGCAGGGTCGGCTGCCCGTCGACGCCCGAGACGGCGGCGCGCACCTTGCGTCCCGGCGGGATCGGGTTCTCGCCGTTGGCGGCGCGCACCAGCGCCCCGCCCTCACCGGAGATGAACCGCTCCAGCAGCGGCACGATCCGGACCGGGCAGCGGAACCGCCGCTCGTCGACGGCCTCGCGCAGCGACTTCTCCCCCGCGCTGCCCTCGACCCCGATGACGATCTCCTCGGCGCGCAGCGCTTCGGCGGCGAGCTCCGCCCCGTCCAGGACGAGGTGGGGGGCGCGGGTCAGCAGCAGGGCGTCCTTGCTGCTGCCCGGCTCGCCTTCGGCGGCGTTGACCAGCACGATCCCGCCGGGCCCCGCCTTGCTGACGGCGGCGAGCTTGCGGCCGAACGGAAACGCCGCCCCGCCCCTGCCGCGCAGATCGACCCGTTCGACCAGCTCGATCAGTGAACCGAGGCCCAGTTCGGGGATGCGCCCGTGCATCGCCCGGTGCTGCGCCAGATTCAGCCGGTCGAACCGGTCGAAACCGGCGCCGATCCTGGGGGCGTCGATCGCCGTGAACGTCAGGCTCATCGCTGCTCCGCCTTCGCCTTGCTCCGGGTCTGCTCGCCCTCGCGGGCCTGTTCCCTGCTCCGTGCCCTGGCCGGGGCGGGCGCCGGTTCCGGCTCACCCTCACGGACCGGATCGACCGGCCGGACGACCAGCACCACCCGGTTGAGCAGCGCGAGCCCGACGAAGACCAGGCAGAGCACGTACGACCAGACCACCCAGCCCGCGGCGGCGCGTCCCGCGGTCAGCCCGTGCATGATCGCTACCGGCCAGGCCACGTACGACAGGGCGTGCAGCCCCCGCCAGAGCCCCGGCCTGGTGCCCGCGGCGAACCAGAACCTGGTCACCCCGCTCAGCAGGACGATCATGAACAGGTCGAAGGCGAGCGCGCCGAGCCCGATCGGCCCGACGCCGAACACGACGGCGTCGGCCGCCGAAGCCCGCCCGGCGAGGATCTTCACCATCAAATGGGCCACCAGGAAGGTCATCCCGACCGTCGAGGTGGTGCGGTGCCCGGCCTGCGCGAGCACCCGGTACCGGATCGACAACAGGCTCCGGTCGGTCGCCATCAGCCCGATCATCACGGTCAGGCTGAACGCCACCAGCGCGAAGACACCCGCATAGGTGAGCAGGAAGTCCTGGGCGCGCGCGGCGAAAGCGGCGCCCGGCCGGGTGGCGGCCAGGCCGAGCGTCAAAGGTGCGACGACGAACAGTGCAGGCAGTGTCCATCGGGGGGTTTCGGCCATAGTGACTCCTGTCAGGGTCCGAAGTTGGCTAGCTCCTGGCCGGGCATGATCTGCTGGTCGCCGCGCCGGGCCCAGCCCTCACGGAACTTCCAGCCGCCGAGGGTCCGGCCGGACAGCGGCAGATCGCCGTCGCCCTGGCCGAGCCCGAACAGCACGGTCGGCACCGAAGCGCCGCCGCACCCTCCGGGGCCGCCCGGCCGGCCGAGGTAGTCGCCCTGCCGCACCACCGTGCCGTCCGCGACGCCCGTGACGTCGGACAGCCGGTAGTAGCGGGTGGCGAGCCCCGTATCGTTGACGATCATGACCAGCCCGTTTCCGGCGGAGTCCGCGCAGAAGCGGTAGAGGATGCCGTCGGTGGCGGCCAGCACCTGGCCGGCGCCGTCGAAGGCGAGGTTCCCCGGCAGGGCGGCGACCCGGCGGCTCTCGCCGACCTGCCAGGGGAGCATGAGCTGCGGCTGGGTGACGGGGCCGACGCTGAACCGCGCCAGCGTGCGGATCTCCGTCGCGGGCAGCAGCCGGGTCGGGACCACGCGCAGCAGCGCGCGGAACGCCTCGGTCCCCGACAGGCCCGCCCGCCAGCGGCGACCTTCCCAGCGCGCCAGGAACAGCGCGACCTGCGGCATCGCCGGGCTGGAGGTGGGGACGGGCAACGCGACCACGCCGAACGACCAGATCCTGTCGTCGGTCTGGCGCGAGACCGCGACGACCGGGCTGCCGCCCTGCGCGTCGTACACCATGCGGGCCACCCTTCCCCGCTCGGCGACCATGAGGTCGGCCACGCGGTTCTCCAGCCGCTGCGGCCGCGAGGCCGAGCCGCTCGGTTCGGTCGCCACCGGCCGCAGCGGCTGAGGCGGCGGCGGACCGTCCGGGCCGTCGAGCACACGGCGTTCCACGATCGCCGCCATGACGACCGTGACGGCCAGAGCGACGGCGACGCCCGCCGCCGACACACGGTCCGCGGCGATCGCCACCGTGCGCGGATTGACGAGCCTTCTACGTCCCATGGGCTCGTTCGTAACAAAGTGACTCTCCGGTATCCATTGAATCGCGGCTTTCCTTCTAGCTCGGGCGCCACAAAACGGACTTGAAGCACCCGATGAACCGTCCCGTCACCCCGTACGTACGGCTGGATCCCGGCGTTCGGATCACCCGGGATGGAGGATTCCTGCCGATGGTTCAGAACACCCACGCTCCGGCTGATTCGGGGCCTAGAGTCCCGACAGTCCAAAGCGTCCCCGGACTCGACCCTGGAGCCTCGATGTTCCCGAGCCCACGCCGGTTCGCCTGGCTGCGCGGGGTGCGGTCAGGCGACCGGGAACAGGTCTTCGCCGAACTGTTCGCCGGCTACCAGCGACCGCTGCACGCGTTCGTCATGGGACTGACCGGCGGCGACCGGTACTGGGCCGAAGACGTCGTCCAGGAGACGATGATCCGCGCCTGGCGCAACGTCAACCGGCTCGACCCCGACGTCGAGTCGCTGATGCCTTGGCTCGCGACCGTCGCGCGCCGTATCGTGATCGACGACCGGCGGCGCCGCGACTCACGTCCCCGTGAGACGGGGGACGGCCCGCTGGAGAACGTGCCCGTTCCCGACGGGATGGAGGACCTGCTGCGTACGGTCGTGGTCTCCGAGGCGTTGATGACGCTCTCCGCCGCCCACCGCGAAGCGCTCACCGAGACGGTCCTGCGTGGCCGAACCGTTAACGAAGCCGCGGTGGTGCTCGGGATTCCGGTCGGTACCGTGAAGTCACGGGTCTACTACGGGTTGAAGGCCCTGCGGGTCGCGCTGGAGGAGATGGGGGTGGACACGTGAGCTACGAGATCGAGCACACCGACGTCGCCGCCTACGCTCTCGGCGTGCTGAACGAGCAGGACCGCCGCGTTTTCGAGGCGCATCTGTCGGGCTGCCGGTTCTGCACGATGGAACTGGCCGACCTCGGCGGGATGGGGCGGCTCCTCACCGGAGTCGAACCGCCGCCCGCCAGCACCATCGCCTCGATCCCGGCGCGGCAGAGCCGCCGCAAGGGCGTCGCCCGCAACTGGCTGACCTCCGTGGCCGCCGGTTTCGTGCTGATCCTCGGCGGGGTGACGGGCGGGGTCGCGCTGTCGGCAAACGACCGGGTCCCCGGCATCGACATGTCCAAGGGCGTCCAGTTCACGGCCGCCGACACCGCGACCGGGGTGCGGGGCACGGCCGTCCTGGACCGCCGGAGCTGGGGCACCTGGATCGCGCTCGACATGGACGGGGTGCGGGGCGGGCCGTTCGACTGCGAACTCGTCGTCATCGCCAAGAACGGCGACGAGCGGGTCGCGAGCGGCTGGGCCGTCCCCGCCGATCCGGAGCATCTGCGCGTCGAGGGCGGGGTGGCCGACCAGCTCGGCGAGCTCGACCGGCTCGAGGTCAGGTCGGACAACGGCACGGTCCTGCTCACCTTCCCCGTCCGCACCTGAACCCTGGTCGCCTTCCGTCGCGTAAAGCCTCTCGACAACCCTTCCGTTCGAGAGGTACCACCATGCGGATTCGACCGATCTGGGCGTTCCCCCTGGCCGCCGTCGCCACCACGGGGATCCTCTTCACCGCCAACGCGGTCACCGGAAGCACCAAGGACGAGAACAAGCCGTCGGCGTTCGAGCTGACGAACCAGGACACCGGCGACGAGGGCGGCGACGGCGAGGCGCCGGAGCCGCAGGGCGCGGCCAAACCGGTCGCGCTCAGCGTGCAGAACGACCCGTCGCTCGGCAAGATCGTCGTGGACGGCAAGGGCTGGACCTTGTACCGGTTCGACAAGGACACCGCCGAGCCGTCGGTGTCGAACTGCGAGGACGACTGCGCGAAGGCGTGGCCGCCGGTGAAGTCGTCCGACGACGTCCAGCTCAAGGGCGTCAGCAAGAGCCTGGTCGGCACCACGACCCGCGCGGACGGCTCCGAGCAGGTGACGCTCGGCGGCTGGCCGCTGTACCGCTACGCCAAGGACACCCAGCCCGGCGACACCAACGGCCAGGGCGTCGGCGGCGCCTGGTTCGCGTCGAACCCGGCCGGCAAGAAGGCCAAGGCCGCGGCCGACACCCCGCCCGCCCCGCAGGAGCCGGCGCCGCCGAAGCCCAGCACCACCACTCCCCCGCAGCAGAACAACGGCGGCGGCCAGAACAACTGGAAGGGCTGGACGGTCCTGAAGGCCGTCAAGGACGCGAAGCTCAACTGGATCGTCGTCGACGGCAAGGGCTGGACCCTGTACCGGTTCGACAAGGACGTCCAGAACTCCAAGAAGTCGAACTGCAACGGTGACTGCGCGAAGGCGTGGCCGCCGGTGAAGTTCCAGGGCAAGCTGAAGCTGACGGGCGTCTCGAAGAACCTGATCGGCAACATCATGCGCGCCGACGGCATCTGCCAGGTCACCTTGAACGGCTGGCCCCTGTACCGCTACGCCAAGGACACCCAGCCCGGCGACACCAACGGCCACGGCGTCGGCGGAGTCTGGTGGGCCACCACCCCCGAAGGCAAAAAGGCCCAAGCCACCCAGACCCAGCCCAGCACCGACGACTCCGCCGGCGACCAGAACGACGACTACGGCGACGGCGGCTACACCTACTGACCGCCACCTCTCCCGAAATGGGCAGGGCCCACCAGCCCTGCCCATGCCAAGCTCAGCCCCGAGCCCTCCGCAGAGCGGCGAAAAGCGTGCGAGCGCTGACACCCGGCAGGTTCAGCGAAGGCTCAGCGGGGTGCTTGGAATCGCGGATCAGAAGACGGCCCCGATGAGCGGCCAGTTCCACGCACTCGCCGCCGTTACCCGCGCTGTAGCTGCTCTTACGCCACACAGGGGCGACGATTTCCTGAGTCACGGATGCTCCTTCCGCAGGCGCTTCATCCAGGTGACGGACTCGGCTCGCGAGAGAGCACCACCCATCAGCGTGCTGAAGCTTACCCGCCGGTTCGCGACCACATCGCGCTTCTCGATCAGCTGGCCGACGCTCGCTGTCTCCACATATGCCAGGTCGTTCTCGTCCTCGAAGCTCAGCAGCATGTAGCCGCCCTCCAGCGCCGTGGGCACCACCGGCGCGTAAGGCAGGACATGGATCTGCACGCGCGGCGAATCGGCGAAACCGATCAGATGATCAAGCTGACCGGCCATGACCGTCGGGCCCCCGACCGGCCGGTGGAAGACCGCCTCGTCAATGACGAAGAAGGAGTGCGGCGGCCTACCGCGATTCAGGATTTCTCGACGTTCCATCCGTCCGGCGACTCGCGCGTCCAGCGTCTCGGGGAGTTCGTCGTCGCTCATCGTGCCGCGGGCGTACTCCTCCGTCTGAAGGAGACCGGGCATACCGTGCGTGGCATAACAGCAGATCGTGATGGCCGACGACTCACGTTCCAGGTATGCCTCGAAGCCGGGAAGGAGGACGCGGGAGAGGTTCGCCTTCTTGATGGCGCGGTGGAGGCGCGTGAAATGGCCGCCGTCGCCACTGTCCCAGCCTTCGGTCTTGAAGTAGACGTCCAGGTCCTGAGCGGTCGCGAGGGAGATCGACTTGACGGCTCCCTCCAACTGCCCGATCCACTGGTTCGTGCATCCGAGTGCTTCGGCGAGCTGCATCTGCGACAGCCCCGCCCGCGCCCGCAGCCGAAGAAGTTCGGTGCCGAGATGGGTCATGAGCGAATCAGGATCGGGTCGGGACGACACACGCGACATCACTGCCTCCGGGGCGTCATGAGGCTCGAAACGGACGAGCAACGAACAGCCAGCTCTATCGCCGAGCGTAACCCCACCACCCCGAGGCGTACCGAAAGTCACCGAAGCGAGATGAAGTTCCACGAAACCCCACCGCCCCACCCCACCAGGACGAAGGCGAGCATGGCCACCGCGCTTCACGTCGGAGGTCAGCGGGTGGCGAGGAGTTTTTCGGCCAGTTCGGTGCTGGTGAGGGACTTGGTGCGGGGGGTTCGGGTTCTGGTGGTGCGGCTGGTGGGGGTGCGTTCGACGATGGCGGTGCCGGTCTGTGCTTCGAGGGTGGGGGTGTAGCCGGCGGCGCGCAGAGCCTGGAGGGTCTCGGCGGGCGGTTGGGCGCTGACCAGGACGGTGGGGGCGATCCGGCGGAGGCCGATCTTGCGCAGTGCCCGGTGGTTGGCGAGTTCGTGAACCAGCGCCTCGTCGTCGGAGCGCAGACAGCAGGCCGAGTGGACGACCTTGATCTGGCCGTGGCGGCGCGCCACGTCCTTGATCAGGTATTCGAGGGGTTGCGGCAGCGGGTCGAGCGCCAGGTCCGTGAGGCGTGCGAGGAGGTCGTCGGGGTCGAGGCCGCCGTCGAGAGCGCGCCGGACGGAGGCCGGGCTGAACCGCCAGACGACGGCATGGCCTTCGGATTCGCGGTCGGCGGCGTCGTTGAGCAGCGTGGCGACACCGGGCGCGGGAAGGCCGGGGACGACGGCCGTCAGATCGGCTTGGAACCGGGCGTAGGCGACCGGTGCCGGGAGCAGGTCCTCGAGCGCGGCGGTGATGACGGCGACGGTGTCCGCGGTGGGCGGTCCGTCGTGGTGGAGCCGCCGATTGAGGACGGTGCGGACGGCGTGTCCCAGCGGGGTGAGGGCTCCGTGGGCGACGACGCCCAGCAGCCGGGCCTCGGTCAGGGTGGCGAGGATCCGCGCTTCGTGCTCGTCGCCCACGGCCAGCGGACGGTGCCAGGTGACGGCCTCGACGAACGTGTTGAGGCCCTGCGCCGAACGGTCGTCCGCCCCCTGCCCTTCGGGAAGCGCCGCGAGCGCGCTGAGCACCGCCAGACGAACCTGCGGGGCGGTGCCGTCGTCCGGACTGACGAGCGCGACGGGGGTTTCGTCGGATTCCTCAGGCCACCAGGTGACGATGTTGCCGTGGTGCGCCCAGGCCGCGACGACGGGCGCGAGACGTTCGGCAGGCGAACCCGCCAGCCAGTCGTCGTGGCCGCGGGAGGGCATCAGTCTGCGTGGAGGTGACGGCTCCGGCCGGCGCCGGCCTCGGGCCGGCGGGGTTTCGGTTTCGACGTCGAGGATCCCGGCGGCGACCGACAGATCGATCCACAGCCGGGTCTCCTCGTCCGGAGCGCCGATCTCCTTGGCGAGACGGCGGGTGTCGCGGACGGCCAGCCCGCCGACCTTGCGGACGTTCGCCGGTGCGGACGACAACGACCGGCAGAGCCCTTCGAGCCGGGACACGGCGGTGGTCACGGCCGCGCGTCCCTCACCGATCGTGCGTTCGGCGGGGGCTTCCACGGTGAGAAGCGGCTTGGGGGCGGGCACGAACCCTCCGCCGTGCCGCTCGCGCAGCGCCTCGTGCACCTCGAGCGGGGCTTCGGCGAGCTCCGGCGCGACCGGGATCACCAGCGCACGATCCGCCAGCCAGTCGGTGCCCGGATCCCCCGACCCCAGAGGTGCGAAGGTGTACTTCGACCATCCGACGAACCGATGAGTGGCCAGGAGGCCCTGCCGCGCGACGATGCTCGCGAGGATCTCGGCCGCGCCCGGCGGGGCGCTCACGACCAGCGCATGGACGCGGTCGGCGTCGGAGAAGAACTCGTGCAACCGTTCCAGTAGCTGTGCCCGCTGCCCCGTCACCGGCAGCCCGAGCGCCCCGGCGATCCGCAGCAGCTCAGGCTTGTTGAAGGCGTCGTCCAGCAGGTGCACCGCGGGTGCGGGCTGGTACTCCCGCGTGCTCAACGCCCCAGCGACCGCGCCGGGCAGCCGTACCTGTCCACGCCCGACCGGAAGCACGATCACCCGGTTCACCAGCTCGGCGAGCACCGCACCGACCTCATCGCGGTGCGCCGCACCGAACGCCTCGACCACGGCATCCTGGGCGGCCTCCTGGTCGGGCAGCCCGCCCCACGCCCGGTTCAGCCGCCCACCGCCCAGCTCAACGATCTTCTCCAGCACCCGCAGCTCAGCGCTGTTCACCGAAGTCAGCGCCGCCACCTGATGCCGCGGCTGCTCCAGCAACCGAGCCAGCTCCGCCAGCGAACCGGGCACCCGCCCCACCACCGCCAGCGACCGCTCATCGATCACCCGCGCCAACTGCTCGACCGTCAGCGCCCCCAGCACCTTCTCCACCATCACCGTCCAAGGCTACGACCCACCACCGCCCCTGTCGGCAGAAAGCAGCCGCAAATCCCATCCGGCAAACCACGGCGCCGACGCGCCGCCGACGGCCCCGTCGGCCCACTGACGCCTCTCGTCAGAGGCTGGATTGGAGGTCTATGGGCCAGCCTGGGGGGGAGGATTCCAGCCAGGCCAGGAAGCCGGTTAGGGCGGCTGTGGACATGGCTAGTTCTACCGAGTGGTCGCCGTCTTTGACTTCGATGATCTGGGCGTCGGGGGTGAGGGCGGCGGTCTCTTCGCCGGCGGGGGTGCGGCGGTTGGTGACGATCAGGCCGCGGCGGTGGACGACGGCGCGCGGGGCGCGGCCGTAACCGAAGATGCGGTGCCACTGGAGTTCGTCGCCGACATAGCGGCCGATGCCCAGACGCCAGACACCGGTGGAGTCGAGTTCGCGGAGCGAGCACTCGACGGTGCCGCCGCCCAGCTCCAGGAGCCAGCGGCGCAGGGACATCAGGCCGAAAAGGAGGATCGCCGCCACGACGACGGCGGCGAGCACCCAGCCGATGTCCGTAGCCAGGTGCTCGCCCACTGTCTTGTTACGCCTCTACCCCGGCCGCGCGCAGACGCGCACGGGCGCGCCGCTCGGCGACGGGCTGCGGCTCAAGGTCGTCGCCGCTGCCGGCCTGGGCCGCGGCGAGCGCGTCCCTGGCGGCGGAGACGTTGACCTCGGAGCCCAGTTCCGCCTGCTCGGCGAGGACGGAGATCTCGTTGTCGGCCACCGAGAAGAACCCGCTGCCGACCGCCGCGACGATCACGTCGCCGGAGGCCGGGTGAATCTTCACCAGGCTGCCGTCGACGAGCACGCCGAGGACGGGAGCGTGACCGGTACGGATACCGATCTCACCCTCGATGGTCTGCGCGACCACCATTTCTGCTTCTCCCGACCACACTTCGCGTTCGGGAGAGACAAGCGCGACCTTGATCGCCACGTGCTCCTCCTAAGAAAAGTCCCGCAGCGTGGCAGCGGACCGGGGTCCGCTGCCACAGCGTCGGTTCTTAGCGCGCCAGTTCCTTGGCTTTCTTTTCGACGTCTTCGATGCCACCGCACATGAAGAACGCCTGCTCGGGGATGTGGTCGTACTTACCCTCGCACAGCGCCTTGAAGGAGGCGACGGTCTCCTCGCGGGAGACGGTGACACCGGGCTGGCCGGTGAACGCCTCCGCGACGTACATCGGGTGGGACAGGAACCGCTCGATGCGACGGGCGCGCTGAACGGTGACCTTGTCCTCTTCCGACAGTTCGTCGATACCGAGGATCGCGATGATGTCCTGGAGCTCCTTGTACTTCTGGAGGATCCGGATGACTTCCTGCGCGACGTCGTAGTGGTCCTTGCCGATGATGGCAGGGTCCATGATCCGCGAGGACGAGTCCAGCGGGTCGACGGCCGGGTAGATGCCCTTCTCCGTGATCGCACGGGACAGAACCGTGGTCGCGTCGAGGTGGGCGAAGGTGGTGTGGGGCGCCGGGTCGGTGATGTCGTCCGCGGGGACGTAGATCGCCTGCATCGAGGTGATCGAGTGTCCACGGGTCGAGGTGATCCGCTCCTGGAGCTGGCCCATCTCGTCGGCCAGGGTGGGCTGGTAACCCACCGCGGACGGCATCCGGCCCAGCAGGGTCGAGACCTCGGAACCGGCCTGGGTGAAGCGGAAGATGTTGTCGATGAACAGCAGCACGTCCTGCTTCTGGACGTCGCGGAAGTACTCCGCCATCGTCAGAGCGGAAAGCGCCACCCGCAGACGGGTGCCCGGGGGCTCGTCCATCTGGCCGAACACGAGGGCGGTGTCCTTGAGGACGTTCGCCTCTTCCATTTCCACCCAGAGGTCGTTGCCCTCACGGGTGCGCTCGCCGACGCCGGCGAACACCGAGGTGCCACCGAAGTTACGGGCGACACGGGTGATCATTTCCTGGATCAGAACGGTCTTGCCGACACCGGCGCCACCGAACAGACCGATCTTGCCGCCCTTGACGTACGGGGTCAGCAGGTCGATGACCTTGATGCCGGTCTCGAGCATCTCGGTCTTCGACTCGAGCTGGTCGAACGGCGGAGCCGAGCGGTGGATGCCCCAGCGCTCGTTGACCACGAGGCCGGGGGCGTCCAGGCACTGGCCCAGGGCGTTCCACACGTGGCCCTTGGTCACGTCGCCGACGGGCACCGAGATGGGCTCGCCGGAGTCGGTGACCGAGGCGCCGCGGGTGAGGCCGTCGGTGGGCTGCATGGAGATGGCGCGGACCACGTTGTCACCCAGGTGCTGGGCGACCTCGAGGGTCAGCGTCTTCTTCTCCTCGCCGAGGGTGACCTCGACATGGCAGGAGTTGTTGATCACAGGCATCGCGTCGGCGGGGAATTCGACGTCGACGACCGGGCCGATGACCCGGACGACACGGCCGGTGCCGATCGCTACCGCAGTTGCAGACATGTTCCTATTCACTCCCCGCGCTAGCGTCGGCCAGCGCGTTCGCGCCGCCGACGATCTCGCTGATTTCCTGGGTGATCTCGGCCTGGCGCGCCTGGTTGGCCTGGCGCGAGTACACGGAGATCAGGTCGTTGGCGTTGTCCGTCGCGGACTTCATGGCGCGGCGCCGGGCGGCGTGCTCCGAAGCGGCACCCTGGAGCAGCATGTGGAAGATGCGGCTCTCGATGTAGTTCGGCAGCAGCAGGTCCAGCGTGTCCTGCGCGGTCGGCTCGAAGTCGTAGGAGGGAAGGGCGTGGCCCTTGTCCTCCCGCGTCTCCTCGACAACCAGCGGGAGCAGCCGTTTGACGTGGGTCTCCTGGGTCAGCATCGAGACGAACTCGGTGTAGACCACGTGGATCTCACCGACACCGCCCTCCGCGTCGGTCTTCAGGAAGTCCTCGACCAGTTTGCGGCCGATCCGCTCGGCGTCGACGAACGAGGGGCGGTCACTGAAACCGTGCCACTCCCCGCCCACGACCCGGTCGCGGAACTTGTGCCAGGTGATGCCCTTGTTGCCCACGACGTAGGCGATCGGCTCGCGTCCCTGCTCGCGCAGGCGCGCGGCCAGGGCCTCGGCCTCACGGATCACGTTGGCGTTGTAGCCGCCGCAGAAGCCGCGGTCGGAGGTGACGATCAGAACGGCCGAGCGCTTGTCCTCCGGCTGCTCGTTGAGCAGCGGGTGGTCGACCCCGGGCCGGTGGCTGATCAGCGCCGACAGTGCGACGGTGATCTGCTCGGCATAGGGCTTGGACGCCGCGACGCGTTCCTGCGCCTTGGCGATCCGCGAGGTGGCGATCAGCTCCTGAGCGCGCGTGATCTTGGCGGTCGACTTGACCGACTTGATCTTGCGCCGGAGCATACGAAGCTGCGCACCCATCGGATCAAGCCTTCTTGACGCGCGGAATGGTCTCCTGCTCGACGTCCTCGGCGTTCAGCGGCTCGACCTCCTCGTCGGCGCCCAGCAGGGTGCCCGCGGAGGTGGTGAAGCCCTGCTTGAACTCCGTGATCGCGCTCTTCAGCGTGGTCAGGGCGTCGTCAGACAGGTCCTTGGTCTCCCGGATACCCGGCAGAACGCCCTTGGCGTTGTGCTCGACGTAGTCCAGGAAGTCGGCCTCGAAGCGCTTGATGTCCTCGACCGGCACGTCGTCCAGCTCACCGGAGGTACCGGCCCACACCGAGACGACCTGCTTCTCGACCGGGAACGGCGAGTACTGGGGCTGCTTGAGCAGCTCGACCAGCCGCGCACCGCGCTCCAGCTGAGCCTTCGACGCCGCGTCCAGGTCCGAGGCGAAGGCCGCGAAGGCCTCCAGGTCACGGTACTGGGACAGCGCCAGACGGAGGGTACCGGCGACCTTGCGCATGGCCTTGATCTGCGCGGAGCCACCGACTCGGGAGACGGAGACACCGACGTTGATGGCCGGCCGCACACCCTGGTTGAACAGGTCGGTCTCAAGGAAGCACTGACCGTCGGTGATCGAGATGACGTTGGTCGGGATGAACGCCGACACGTCGTTGCCCTTGGTCTCGATGATCGGAAGACCGGTCATCGAGCCCTTGCCCATCTCGTCCGACAGCTTCGCGCAGCGCTCGAGCAGACGCGAGTGCAGGTAGAAGACGTCACCCGGGTAAGCCTCGCGGCCCGGCGGGCGGCGCAGCAGCAGGGAGACGGCGCGGTAGGCCTCGGCCTGCTTCGACAGGTCGTCGAAGACGATGAGGACGTGCTTGCCCTCGTACATCCAGTGCTGGCCGATGGCCGAACCGGTGTAGGGGGCGATGTACTTGTAGCCCGCGGGGTCGGACGCCGGAGCAGCCACGATCGTGGTGTACTCCAGGGCGCCGGCCTCCTCCAGCGTGCCGCGGACGGCAGCGATGGTGGAGCCCTTCTGGCCGACCGCGACGTAGATGCAGCGCACCTGCTTGTCGGGGTCGCCGGACAGCCAGTTCTCGCGCTGGTTGATGATCGTGTCCACACAGACCGTGGTCTTACCGGTCTGGCGGTCACCGATGATCAGCTGGCGCTGTCCACGGCCGATCGGGGTCATCGCGTCGATGGCCTTGATACCCGTCTGCAGCGGCTCCTTGACGGACTGCCGCTGGACGACGGTGGGGGCCTGGAGCTCCAGCGCACGGCGCTCGGAGGACTCCACGGGGCCCTTGCCGTCGATCGGGTTGCCCAGGGCGTCAACGACGCGGCCCAGGAAGTTGTCGCCCACCGGCACGGAGAGGACTTCACCGGTGCGACGCACCGGCTGGCCCTCTTCGATCTTGCTGAAGTCACCAAGGACCACAGCGCCGATCTCACGGACGTCAAGGTTCAGCGCCAGGCCACGGGTGCCGTCTTCGAACTCAAGGAGTTCGTTCGCCATCGCCGAGGGGAGTCCCGAGACGCGAGCGATACCGTCGCCGGACTCGGTGACAGTGCCGACCTCCTCGCGCGCGGCCGCGTCGGGCTCGTACGACTGGACGAAACGCTCCAGCGCGTTCCGGATCTCATCCGGACGGATCGTCAGCTCCGCCATGATTCCTCTCTTGCCTTCAGCTCGCGATACGCCGGCGTACGCCGTCAAGGCGTCCAGCGATCGTGCCGTCAATTGCGTCGTCCCCCAGCTGCACGGCGATACCGCCGATGATGGTGGGGTCGATCTCGATGTTGAGATGTACGTCGCGGCCGTAGGACGCGCCGAGCGCGGCCGCCAGCCGGGACTGCTGTTCCGGGGTGAGCGAGACAGCCGTGCGAACCGTCGCGACCAGGCGGTTACGCCGGGCAGCGACGATCTTGCCGAGCTCGGCGAGACCCTTCTCCAGGCTACGTCCCCGCGGGTTCGTCACGACCTCGGTGATCAGCGCGAGGCTGGGTCCCGAGACCTTGTCGGCGAGAAGGGACGAGACGAGCTCGGCCTTCTTGCCCGCGGGAAGGTGCTGACCGGCCAGCGCGTTGCGCAGTTCCGGCTCACCTTCGAGCACCCGTGCGAACCGGAAGATGTCGTCTTCCAGCTCGTCGATCTGGCCTGCGCGCTCGGCTCCGGTGACGTAGGACGCCACCGCGAGCTGCTCGAACGCGTCGGTCAGCTCGGACGGACGGCTCCAACGGTGCCGGACCACGTCCTGCAGAACGGCCAGCGCCGGAGCGCTCACCTTGCCTTCGAGCAGGGCGCCTGCGATGGCGGCCTTCTCTTCGGCGGGCTTGGCCGGGTCGGACAGGGCACGGCGCAGGCCGTGCTCGCGGTCCAGCAGGTGCAGGATCTCCAGCAGCTCGGCGCCCAGCACGGTCGCGTCGGAAGAGCCCGCGAGACCCGCGAGGTTCTCCGTGACGTCGGCCAGCGAGGCCCTGCTGACAGCACCGGCCATCAGAGGGCCTTGCTCGCGTTGGCGGCTTCGAGCTCCTCAAGGAAGCGGTCCACCACGCGACGCTGGCGGGCCTCGTCCTCCAGGGACTCGCCGACGACCTTGCCGGCCAGATCGACACTCAGCGCGCCGACCTCGTTACGCAGCGAAGCCATGGCCTGAGCCCGCTCCGCCTCGATCTGGGTGCGCGCGTTCTCGACGATGCCACGCGCCTCGACCTGGGCCTGCTCCTTCATCTCAGCGATGATCTGAGCGCCCTGCTCACGAGCTTCCTCCCGCAGACGGGCGGCCTCCTGGCGAGCCTCGGCGAGCTGCGCCTTGTAGGAGACGAGCACGTCCTTGGCTTCGGCCTGAGCATCCTCGGCGCGCTTGAGTCCGCCTTCGATCTGCTCGGTGCGCTCCGCCAGGGTCTTCTGAATCCGGGGCACCAGAAGGCGTCCGACGACGAAGACGACGACAAAGAAAGCGAACGATCCGACGACGAGCTCAGCGGTGTCCGGGATAAGCGGGTTCGACTGCTCCCCCGAGGCGAGCAATGAAGCTGCGGTAATCATGATGTTTGCAGCCCTCCGTCAGGGTGTCTGGGACGTTTAGGAGGGGTAGATGAAGGGTGCGACCAGACCGATCAGGGCGAGCGCCTCGGTGAGAACGAAGCCCAGCATCATGTTCTGGCGGATGACACCGGTCATCTCGGGCTGGCGGGCCATGGCCTGCACGCCCTGACCGAAGATCAGGCCGACGCCCACACCCGGGCCGATGGCCGCGAGGCCGTAACCGATGGCGCCGACGTTGCCCTGGACCTCGGCGAGGGACTGAGCGAGAACGCTCATGTGCTCTACTCCTTTAGTAGCCCGGTGGACTTTCCACCGGTAGGTCGTGATTTATCGGGGCGGAACTTAGTGGTCCGCGTGGAGCCCGCTGCCGATGTACATCGCGGCGAGCATGGTGAAGAGGAAGGCCTGCAGGAACTGGATGAACATTTCGAACGCGGTCATCGCGATCGTCATGACGACACCCAGGACACCGAGCGGAGCGCCCAGCGGCGTCGCGTGCTCGATGAGGAACCAGTAGC
This sequence comes from Actinocorallia lasiicapitis, assembly GCF_054778695.1. Lineage (NCBI taxonomy): Bacteria > Bacillati > Actinomycetota > Actinomycetes > Streptosporangiales > Thermomonosporaceae > Actinocorallia > Actinocorallia lasiicapitis. The sequence goes on along the minus strand of NZ_BAAGZI010000003.1, from coordinate 5,476 downwards.
CGACGAGGCTGAAGAACGCGAGGATCAGGTGGCCGGCGAACATGTTCGCGAAGAGCCGGACCGCGTGCGTGAAAGGTGCCAGGATGAACGTCGAGAGAAACTCGATCGGCACCAGCAGCACGTAGATCGGCTTGGGCAGGCCGCTCGGGATCAGGTTGGTGAAGTACTTGACCGGTCCCTGGTGCTTCATCCCCAGGTAGATCTTGAGGAAGTACACGCTGAGGGCCAGGACCGCCGGGAAGGCGATGTGCGAGGCCACCGGGAACTGCACGAACGGGATGACGCCCGAGATGTTCCAGACCCAGATCAGGGTGAACATCGAGAAGAGCAGCGGCATCCAGGTTTCGGCGTCCTTGCCCAGGAAGGGCCGGGCCACCTGGTCACGCACGAAGAGGTAACCGAGCTCTCCGACGTTCTGGGCGCCCTTGGGCACGAGCTTCGGCTTGGCGAAGGCCGCCCACGAAACCGCGATGGTCACCAGGACACCGAGCAGCGCGACGAGCACCGGCTTCGTCAGCCATTCGGGTCCACCGGCGAACAACGGCGGGAAGTTGAACAGTCCGACGCCCGGGGGGGTGAACTCCTCGCCGGAGCCGGAAGCGAGGACAGCCGATGCCATCACTGCTTCACCTCAGTGGGCATGGTGGTCCGCTCGCTGCACTCGCGCACTGTGGCGTTCCCTTCAAACTATGGGTTGGATCAAGAACTGTTCGTTCGGCTCCGTTGACCGGGATGGTCAGCGGCCGAATTTGACGAAGACCAGGTAGATGGAGAGCCCTGCCCCGATGATGAGGCCGACCGGCTTGAACAGAAGCCATCCGGTCCACTGGCTCATCAACCAGCCCGCACCGCCCCAGATCGCCATTCCTGAAAGGAGGTAGCTGGGAACCGACCACATGGCGTCCGCAAAGCCCGGGCCTGGCCGTTCAGTGGGTGGCACGTGCTCGCTCATCGCACTCCGGACCATAGCAGGCCGCCCTACTGCCGGTCATATCGGCTTGGTCCTGTCTGCGCCGGGGGCGCGGCAGGTTCGTCAATATAAGGCTTTCGCACCTGCATACCGATTCTGAACTCGGCAAAGATCCAAGTCAGAGCCAGTGCGACGACGGTCCAGCCGAAGGCGATCTGATTCCAGATCGTGACATTCTTGGCGACCGAGATGATCACCATCAGAGCGACGATCTTGACGATGTAGGAGGTGATGCCCGCGAGCATCATCGTCTGGGGGGAGATCTTCGAAGCCCACGTCATGACATAGGCGGTCGCCGTGAAGAACGCGACGACCACGACGGTCGCGAACACCGCGCCGAGCGCACCCTTGGTGCCGGCGAGAACCGCGCTGACCGCGGTCGCGCCTACTCCGACAAGGGTTGCGGGGAGGGCGGCACCGCTGATGATCCGTGTGCCTGACGAGTCCATGAGGGGCTCCGAGTGGTGACGTTACGTGTTCTTTGGTACTTCGTGAAAGCTATCACAAGCGCCGATGGCCCCCGCAATTACCTACTGGGTAACGGCGGAGCGAAGACCTGGTTAAACCGGCTGCCGGTTCAGGGAATCGTCGCTCTCCGCAGCCGACTTCAGATCTGCGGCGAGAGCACGGCGTGCGCGCAGTCGAGGGTAGACGACCATGAAGGCAGCTCCGGCCAGTCCGGCCAGGATGGTGATGGTCACGACACCGGCCTGCCAGCGCGGCGACCCCGGCGGCACGAACGAGATGGCGACCATGCAGGCGCCCACGAGGCTGACCCAGCCGTACATGATGAGCACGGACTGGCGGTGGGAGTGGCCCAGCCGCAGCAGCCGGTGGTGCAGATGCTGCTTGTCGGGTGAGAAAGGCGACAGTCCCTGGTTGGTGCGGCGCCAGACGGCCAGCAGCATGTCCACATAGGGGACGATGACCACCATCGGCAGCAGGATCAGCGGCAGCCAGAGCGGGAACAGGTCGTACTTCTTGCCCAGCTCCGGCGGCAGGAGCGACGTCATCTGGATCGTGGAGGCCGCGATGAGCAGGCCGATCAGCATGGATCCGGTGTCGCCCATGAAGATCCGGGCGGGATGGAAGTTGTGCAGCAGGAACCCCGCGCACATCGCGACCAGCACCGCGGCGATCAGCGACGGGCCCACCAGGGTGCGGTACTCCAGGGCGTCGGCGATGTGGTAGCCGAGGATGAACAGGGCGCAGGCCGCGATGCCGACCACGCCGGCGGCCAGGCCGTCCAGCCCGTCGATGAAGTTGACGGCGTTGATCGTCGCGACGACCAGCAGCACCGTGATCGGGATCCCGTAGGACTGGCCGAGGGAGTAGGAGCCGCCGAACGGGGTCGGCAGCGAGTAGAGCTGCACACCGTTCATGATCAGCAGACCGGCTGCGGCCACCTGGCCCGCGAACTTGGTGAGCGGATCGATCTCCCAGAGATCGTCCGCGATGCCGATCAGCACGATCAGGCAGCCCGCCAGCAGCATGGCCCTGGCGGTGCGGGTCTCGGCGATGACACCGTGCAGATGGGGCATGGCGTTCGCCATGATCAGGGCGCCGATCAGCCCGCCGTACATCGCCAGCCCCCCGACCCGCGGGGTGGGGATGGTGTGGACGTCGCGGTCGCGGACCTTCGACTGGGCGCCGATGCTGATCGCGAAACTCTTCACCGGGGACACGAGCAGATACGTGGTCGCGATCCCCGTGAGGATCACGAGCAGGTACTCCCGCATCTGGTGCCCGTCCTTAGCCTGAGACGAGCGTCACTCCCCGCTCGTCGGTCCCGATCTGTGAGACGGCCGCCGCCCACCGAAGGTTGACGGCGGCCGCTCGGCGATCAGGTCACTCTATGCCCACCAGGCTAAGCGTGATGTCAGAAGCCCATCAGTAACCGATCAGGAGCTTTCCGCACAGGGTGCCGGTGAACTTGCCACCGCTCACCGTGCCGACGCAGCTCTGGAAGAACATATGGTTATTGATCTTGGAAGTAGAGACCCAGCTGCCCCATCGGCCGCTGTTGTCCTTCTTCAAGTAGAACACCCACCCGTCGATCGGGGTGTTCTCGGGGTCGTCCGGGTTCTGGACGTAGAAGATCCGCGCGGCGGCGACCCGCCTGTCCTTGCGGTCGTCGCGGACCCGGACGAGGGTCGTCGGCGCGATGTAGTCGCCCTGCCTGACCCCGCCGACGATGCCCCAGTCGGTGACGCCCGCCGGCTGGTCGGCGAAGGTCGCCGAGGAGTACGGGTAGAACTTCGTCGGCGGCTCCTTGCGGAGCTGACGGACGATCGCGGCGCGCTCGGCCTTGGTGACCGGCACCTTGACGGCCTGGGCGCGGGCGTCGTTCCCGGCGCCGACCACAGGGCCGACCGGGGCCGAATAGACGAAGGTCAGCGGGCCCTTCTTGATCTCGTAGCCCTTGCCCTTGCGCTTCTTCTTGACGAGCACTTCCCGGACGAACAGGCCCTCGGTGTACTTCGAGGTGAACGCCTTCGAGAATTTGTAAGTGTATTTTCCGTCGAGCAGCGGATTGGTGTACACCTTCTTGCGCGGATTGCGCTTGGTCTTGCAGGTGTAGCACTTCTTCGTGGTGCCCTGGTCGTGGTTGACGTCGCTCGCGATCGGCGGGCCCGCGATACTCCCCGCGGAACCACTGCCGGGCGGAATTCCACGGCCGTTCTTCTTGACCTTCTTCTTGCGGTTCACGAAGTAGACGCCGGAGTCGTCGACGTCCCACGCTTCGATCGTGGCGAACTGGACGCCGGGCGTCCAGCCGTCCTTCTTGTAGTCCGTCACCTTGTACTTGACGGTGATCTTGTCCAGGCCCACCGAGTAACTACCGGTGACCTTGATCTCCTTGAACAGCTTCGACTTGCCGTTGGCGGTCGTGAAACCGCCCTTGGCCTTGTTCGACGGCTTCTTCGCGGCGCGCTCGACCGGCTTCTCGATCGGAGCAGACGGCACCCGCGCCTGAACCGCGGGGGCGAATACCCCCATGCCGAGAATGAGGGAACCGGTGGTGAGCACGACGGTGGCGATGCGTGGCATCCAGTCACTCCCCGTACATATCTAGCATTGCCCCCGAATAGTAGCGTTCATGGGATGATCGCACCGTTCGTCGGAGCTTTTCCTGTCCGTTTGCGGCCTCTCGGCTGCGTTTGGGAGTGCACATGTCCGCCCTGAAGTGGCCCATTGTGCTGCTGACCTGCGCATTTGTGGCGACCCTTTCCTGGTACGCGACCAAGCCCGGCGTGGAGCTCGTCACGGTCGACGTCCCCCCGTCCGCCGCCACCAGCGCCACCGCGCAGGGCACCCGCGTGCCGGCCGCGCTCGTCGGAAGCTGGTCGGGAAACGCCGTCGGACCCGCCGGGCGGCTGCCCGTCGCCCTGACCCTGCAGGACGGAGCGGTCGGCGAGGTCGTAGGCGAATCCTCCGTGCCCGGCAGCGGCTGCGTGTTCGAACTGAAACTGGAGTCCGTCGACCGCAACTCCGTCCAGGTGACCGAGAAGGCCAAAGCCGGCAAGGACTGCACCCCCTCCTCCGGCCGGATCGCCCTGCGCGGCTCCGCCCTCCGCTACAGCACCCACACCTCGTCCGGCGAACTCGTCACGGGGCTGCTCGACAAGGCTTAGTAGAAGCGGACGGGGGCGGTGCGGTCGGCGCTGCCGGTGGCGAGAGTGCCCGTTTTGGCGTAGGCGAGGGACAGGACGTAGTCGTTCTGGTCGCGGAGCGCGGAGGTGACCTTGCCCGCCTTGTAGTCCCACAGACGGGTGACGTCGTCGTAGCCGGCGGAGGCCAGGGTGGCGCCGTCAGGGCTGAAGGCCAGGGCCGTGACCAGGTCGGAGTGGTCGTCATGGCTGGAGAGGATCTTGCGGGCGTCGTGGTCCCAGAAGCGGACGGTCTGGTCCTCTCCCCCGCTGGCCAGGGTCTTGCCGTCGATGCTGACCGCGACGGCCAGGACGGCGGCGCGGTGCTCGCGGAACGCGTAGGTCTCCTTGCGGGCGGCGGTGTCCCACAGGCGGACGGAACGGTCGGAGGAGCCGCTGGCCAGGGTCTTGCCGTCGGGGTGGAAGGCTAGGGCGGCGACGTCGTCGGTGTGGCCCTTCAGGGGGGCGATCTCCTTGCCGGTGGCGGGGTCCCAGAGCCAGATGGTGTCGTCGGAGCCGCCGCTGGCCAGGAGGGTGCCGTCGCGGTTGAAGGCCACCGAGCGGACGGCGCCGGAGTGCTTGGCGAGGGTCGCGGTCTTCTGGCCTGAGGCGGTGTCGAACAGCCAGACGGTCTTGTCGGTGCCGCTCACCGCGAGGCGGGAGCCGTCGGGGCTGAAGGCGAGGGCGGTGATCTGGCCGGGGCCCGTGGCGTCGGACAGGCGGGTGTGGCGGTCGGCGTCCCACCAGACCAGGCCGTCGCCGTCGCTGCCGGTGGCGAGTTTGCGGCCGTCGGGGCTGAAGGCGACCGCGCGGACGGCGCCGCGCAGCCCCGACAGGTAGGGGGCGGCCGGGGCGG